>NZ_CP143542.1:0-30000 GCF_046237605.1 Paraperibacillus marinus
ATGCTCAATCCCAAGTATACCTTTGACACGTTTGTCATTGGTTCAGGAAATCGCTTTGCCCATGCAGCTTCACTGGCGGTAGCCGAAGCTCCCGCTAAAGCGTACAACCCTCTGTTCATCTACGGAGGAGTGGGGCTTGGAAAGACGCATCTTATGCATGCGATCGGCCATTATGTGCTGGAACATAACCCTTCTGCCAAGGTCCTGTATCTTTCATCAGAAAAATTCACGAATGAATTCATTAATTCTATCCGTGACAATAAAGCCGTCGATTTCCGGAATAAATACAGAAGCGTGGACGTGCTTCTCATCGATGATATTCAGTTCCTTGCAGGAAAAGAACAAACCCAGGAAGAGTTTTTCCATACCTTTAATACGCTGCATGAGGAAAGCAAGCAGATTATCATATCCAGTGACAGGCCTCCGAAGGAAATCCCAACCCTTGAAGACAGGCTCAGATCCCGTTTCGAATGGGGATTGATTACGGATATCACACCGCCAGACCTGGAAACCCGGATTGCCATCCTTCGGAAGAAAGCTAAAGCCGAGGGTCTGGATATTCCGAATGAAGTAATGCTTTATATAGCCAACCAGATTGATACAAACATCAGAGAACTTGAGGGCGCCTTGATACGCGTTGTTGCCTATTCTTCCCTGATCAATAAAGACATTAATGCAGACCTTGCCGCTGAAGCTCTGAAAGATATCATTCCGAGTTCAAAACCAAAAATCATAACCATTTTGGACATTCAGAAGGCTGTCGGAGACCACTTCCATGTGAAGCTTGAGGATTTCAAGGCTAAAAAGCGGACAAAATCCATCGCCTTCCCAAGGCAGATCGCCATGTACCTGTCCAGGGAACTGACTGATTTCTCACTTCCGAAGATTGGGGAGGAATTTGGCGGACGGGATCACACCACGGTCATTCACGCCCATGAAAAAATCTCAAAGCTTATTCAGAGTGATACCCAATTTCAGAAGCAGCTGCAGGAAATCAATGACCGCCTGAAACTTTAACCTTAACAGGCCAGGGGATAATGTTAATAACCCGTCACTGGTTACACACAGTCTGTCCACATGTGGATAGACTGTTTTTCCTTATATATTTCCGGGTTATCCACATACTCACAGGCCCTATTACTATTACTACTATTTTTTTATAATAATAATTAATATAAAATACCAATTTGGAGGATTTGAAATATGCGATTTATCATTCAGCGGGACCGTCTGGTACAAAGCGTCCAGGATGTAATGAAAGCTGTAACTTCAAGGACGACTATTCCCATTCTTACGGGTATTAAAATCACTGCATCAAATGAAGGAGTGACCTTTACAGGAAGCGATTCAGATATTTCTATTGAATCTTTTATTCCTGCAGAAGAAGCAGGAGAGGAAATAGTTGAAATCAAAGAAGCAGGCAGCATTGTTCTACAGGCGCGATTCTTCAGCGAAATAGTGAAGAAGCTGCCGCTTGGAACGGTGGAGATCGGAGTCCAGGGCAATTTTCAGACCATCATCCGTTCTGGAAAAGCAGAGTTCAACCTGAACGGGCTTGATGCTGATGAATATCCTCATCTTCCACAAATCGAAGAAGAAAATACGTTGAAAATGCCTGCGGACCTTTTAAAAACATTAATCCGGCAGACTGTGTTTGCGGTGTCCGCCTCAGAAACACGTCCTATCTTGACAGGTGTCAACTGGAAGATAGAAAACGGAGTGCTGTACTGTACTGCAACAGACAGCCACCGGCTGGCAATGAGGAGCGCTCCGATTGAAGGGGAGAGCGGAAATTCTTATATGGCTGTCATCCCGGGCAAAAGCTTGAATGAGCTGAGCAAAATCCTTGATGACACCTCCGACCTTGTAGATATCGTCATCACAGAAAACCAAATTCTGTTCAAAGCCAAGCATCTGCTATTTTTCTCAAGGCTGCTCGAAGGGAACTATCCTGATACATCCAAACTGATTCCGTCAGAAAGCAAAACCGCGGTCGTAGTCAATACGAAGGAATTCCTCCAGGCGATTGACCGGGCATCGCTCCTTGCCAAAGAAGGCAGGAACAATGTGGTGAAGCTTTCTACAATTGAAGGAAGAACACTGGAGATTTCGTCCAACACTCCTGAGATTGGAAAAGTCATTGAAGAGCTTCAGGCTGAATCGATCGACGGCGAGGAATTAAAAATTTCGTTCAGTGCAAAATATATGATGGATGCTTTAAAAACATTAGAAGGCACAGAAATCAGAGTGAATTTCACCGGAGCCATGCGGCCATTCGTCATCCGTGCGCTCAACGATGAAAATATCACCCAGCTGATCCTTCCAGTCCGCACGTACTAATAGATAAAAAAACCTTGTCCTGGCACGGCAAGGTTTTTCTTGTGTTAAATAAGTTCTTTGCAGAAATCAAATCATTAAGCCAGGCTGATTGGGACTTCCGCCCCGCAGTAAGCCGGCGCCTGCAGTGTAAACAGCCTTCTTGTAAAACGAATAGCAGTTTTTTGTAATAGAGACAAAAATTTAGTAAAATAAAGTATTGAGTATAAATATTTTAGAACACGTCCATCTAATGCGTTCTACCCCAATCGATTCTCTAAGGAAATGAGTGAAGCAAGCGATGAAAGAAATCCAGATTGATACTGAATATATTACGCTCGGCCAGTTCCTGAAAGCCGCAGACATCATCCAGAGCGGAGGGATGGCCAAGTGGTTCCTTGGTGAACATGAAGTGTTCATCAATGGCGAGCTGGATGACAGAAGAGGAAGAAAGCTCAGGGACGGCGATCAGGTAGACATACCCGGACAAGGTAAATTTCTGATAAAGAGGTAAACTAAACACTTTATGCATATCGAAAACATTCGTTTAACAAACTACCGGAATTATGCTGATCAAAGCGTATCCTTCGAAAACAAAGTCAATCTTATACTCGGGGAAAACGCGCAGGGCAAGACGAATATGATGGAATCCATCTTTGTGCTGGCCATGGCCAAGTCGCACCGGACTTCGAATGATAAAGATCTTATTCGCTGGGACAAAGAATATGCTAAAATAGAAGGAAGGATCCAAAAAAGAAACACCTCCATTCCTTTAGAACTGACCATCTCTAAAAAAGGAAAAAAAGCCAGGGCAAATCATATCGAACAAAAAAAGCTCAGCCAGTATGTGGGGAATATGAATGTAGTTATGTTCGCACCCGAAGACCTTCATTTAGTCAAGGGCAGCCCGCAGGTCAGAAGGCGTTTTATTGATATGGAGATTGGCCAGGTTTCCCCTGTTTATCTCCATGATATGAGTCAGTATCAAAAGATACTCCATCAGAGAAATCATTACCTTAAACTCCTTCAAACCAAGAAAACAGCAGATACGGCGATGCTCGATGTGCTGACTGAACAGCTTATCGGCACAGCCGTGAAAATTATTGAGAAACGGACCCACTATCTTTCGCTCCTTCAGGACTGGGCAGGCCCGATCCATTCAGGCATTTCCAGGGGCCTTGAAAAGCTCAGGATTGAATATATTACAAGTGTAGATGTATCAGATGATATGAATTTGTCGAAAATGAAGAGTGAGTTAGAAGAAAAATTTGCGAAAATTTCGATCCGGGAAAAAGAACGCGGAGTCACTCTGATCGGCCCTCACCGTGATGACCTGGTTTTCCATGTGAATGACCGTGATGTACAGACCTTTGGATCGCAGGGGCAGCAAAGGACTACCGCTCTTTCATTAAAACTTGCGGAAATCGAGCTGATCCACTCGGAGATCGGTGAATATCCCATTTTATTGCTGGATGATGTCCTGTCAGAACTGGACGATTACCGGCAGTCCCATCTCCTGAACACCATCCAGGGGAAGGTCCAGACATTTGTGACAACCACGAGCGTCGACGGCATCGACCACCAGACGCTAAAGGAAGCTTCTGCTTTCCGTGTCAGCCAGGGTAATGTGGAACGGATAGAATGAGGTGATTCTATGTATCTTCATGTAGGAGAGGACACTCTCGTTAAAACTAATGATATAATAGTTATTCTAGACAGGCAGCTTCTGAAGAATTCCGATATTTTCAAGGAATTTATGGAAAAAAGGAAAGACAGGGCAGTCCATCTCGCAAAGGGAGAGATCAAATCCGTGGTCATAACTGAGACTATGGCCTATCTATCGCCTTTTTCCTCCGCTATCCTGAAAAAACGCGCCGTCCAATTCATGCAGCCGGCAGTGACAGAAAAAATAAACGGAAATTCCGTATCAAATATAAAATAAGAAAATCAGCCATAGAAAAGTGTAGGTGATCGGGTTGGCTATGGAACAAGATATACAGCAGCAATCTTATGATGAAAACCAGATACAGGTATTAGAAGGTTTAGAGGCAGTACGCAAGCGTCCCGGAATGTACATTGGTTCCACCGCAGCAAAGGGTCTCCACCACCTGGTCTGGGAAATCGTTGACAATAGTATCGACGAGGCCCTGGCAGGCTTTTGCGATGAAATAAATATAATCATTGAAGAAGATAACAGTATTACCGTAAAAGATAACGGACGGGGAATTCCTGTAGGGATCCATGAAAAGATGGGACGTCCGGCAGTAGAGGTCATTATGACGGTGCTCCACGCCGGCGGTAAATTCGGCGGAGGCGGTTATAAGGTATCAGGCGGGCTCCATGGTGTAGGTGCTTCGGTAGTTAACGCCCTCTCAACTGAGCTTGAGGTATTCGTCCACCGCGACAATAATATTTATTATCAAAAGTTCAATAAAGGTGTGCCGGCAGCAGACCTTAAAGTGATTGGGGATACCGATTATACCGGAACCACCGTACATTTCACCCCTGATCCAGAGATCTTTACAGAAACGACGGAATACGATTTTGAAACCCTTGCGACACGTGTGCGGGAGCTCGCTTTCCTTAATAGGGGAATCAAGCTGACACTTACTGACAGAAGGGCTGAAAACCGCAAAAATGAATATCATTATGAAGGCGGAATCAAAGCCTATGTCGAACATCTGAATCGGACAAAAGAAGTTATGCATGAAGAACCGATTTATATGGAAGGCGAAAGAGACGGCATAACGATAGAGGTCGCCCTGCAATATAATGACGGCTATTCCAGCGCCATCTATTCCTTTGCGAATAACATTCATACTTATGAGGGCGGAACCCATGAATCCGGATTCAAGACAGGCTTGACACGGATTATCAATGATTATGCCCGTAAGAACGGGATATTCAAGGATGCTGACGCCAATCTTTCCGGAGAGGATGTCAGGGAAGGGCTGACAGCGATCATCTCGATCAAGCATCCGGATCCGCAGTTTGAAGGACAGACGAAGACAAAGCTCGGCAATTCAGAGGCCAGGACAGTCACGGATTCCATTCTTTCCGAAAAGCTGGATTCATTCATGCTTGAGAACCCGTCCGTCGCCCGCAAGATCGTTGAGAAAGGCTTGATGGCTTCCCGTGCAAGGGCAGCTGCCAAGAAGGCAAGGGAGCTTACAAGGCGAAAGAGTGCTCTCGAGGTATCAGCTCTCCCGGGTAAACTTGCGGATTGTTCCTCAAAAGATCCGGCGATCAGTGAATTATATATCGTTGAGGGTGATTCGGCAGGAGGATCGGCCAAACAGGGCCGTGACCGCCATTTCCAGGCCATACTTCCCCTCCGCGGCAAAATCATCAACGTAGAGAAGGCAAGGCTTGATAAAATCCTTTCCAACAATGAGATACGCGCCATCATTACAGCCCTCGGAACAGGGATTGGCGGAGATTTTGATATCGCCAAGGCACGATACCATAAAATTGTCATCATGACAGATGCCGATGTGGACGGCGCTCATATCAGAACCTTATTATTGACGTTTTTCTATCGTTATATGAGGAATATCATCGAAAGCGGCTATATTTATATCGCCCAGCCGCCGCTTTACAAGGTCTCCCAGGGTAAAAAAGTTGAATATGCCTACAATGATAAGCAGCTCGACAGAATTCTTGCTGAACTTCCTTCCGTGCCTAAGCCGGGTCTCCAGCGTTATAAAGGACTTGGGGAAATGAATCCGGAACAGCTATGGGAAACAACAATGAATCCTGATTCAAGGACCCTTCTGCAGGTCAATCTGGAAGATGCGATTGAGGCGGATGAAACATTCGATATATTGATGGGTGATAAGGTTGAACCGCGCCGTAATTTTATTGAAGAAAATGCGCTGTATGTTAAAAACCTGGATATCTAAGGAGTTTTTCCTTACTGCATAACCTAAAACACAGGGTAGAGGCACTCTATCCTGTCTTTTACATATTGCACTTGTAAAATACACGATTAAAAGGAGGCTGGCTCCATGTCTGAGATGGAAAATTCAAATGTCAGAGAAATAAATATAAGTCAGGAAATGCGCACATCTTTCCTTGATTATGCCATGAGCGTCATCGTAGCCCGGGCACTTCCTGATGTAAGGGACGGGCTTAAACCCGTGCATAGGCGTATTTTGTATGCGATGAATGATCTTGGGATGACGTCCGATAAGGCTTATAAGAAATCAGCCCGTATCGTCGGGGAAGTAATCGGTAAATACCACCCGCACGGTGACTCGGCTGTTTACGAAACGATGGTCCGTATGGCCCAGGATTTCAACTACCGCTATATGCTTGTAGACGGTCATGGAAACTTTGGATCTGTGGATGGCGATGCAGCGGCAGCGATGCGTTATACCGAAGCCAGGATGTCTAAGATCTCCATGGAATTAATCCGTGACCTTAATAAAGACACCATCGATTATAAAGATAATTACGATGGTTCCGAGAGAGAACCGGTAGTCCTTCCATCCCGTTTTCCGAACCTGCTTGTGAACGGGTCTTCCGGGATCGCGGTCGGAATGGCAACCAATATACCGCCGCATCAGCTTGGCGAGGTAATCGACGGGGTCCTTGCTGTCAGCCAAAATCCGGAGATCTCCATCCACGAGCTTATGGACTATGTAAAAGGCCCTGACTTTCCTACAGGCGGAATGATCCTGGGAAGAAGCGGCATCCGGAAGGCCTACGAAACCGGCAGGGGATCCATTACCCTAAGAGCGAAGGTCGAGATTGAGCAGAAAGCGAACGGCAAGGAAGTTATCATCGTAAATGAAATTCCTTACCAGGTTAATAAAGCACGCCTGATCGAAAAGATAGCCGAGCTTGTACGCGATAAGAAGATAGATGGTATTACGGATCTCCGCGATGAGTCAGATCGGACCGGCATGCGCATTGTGATCGAAGTGAGAAGAGATGCCAATGCCAATGTCCTGCTTAATAATCTGTATAAGCAGACAGCCCTGCAGACGAGCTTCGGAATCAACCTCCTTGCACTTGCGGAAGGCCAGCCGAAAGTTCTGAACCTGAAGGAATGCCTGGTTCATTACTTGAATCATCAGAAGGTAGTCATCACAAGGAGAACGGAGTTTGAATTAAGGAAAGCTGAAGCGCGTGCCCACATTCTCGAAGGGCTGCGAATCGCCCTTGATCATCTAGATGAGGTCATCAGCCTCATTCGGAGCTCCCAGACTGCTGAAGCAGCTAAAAATGGGTTAATGGAGCGGTTCTCTCTATCTGAAAAGCAATCACAGGCAATCCTTGATATGAGGCTGCAAAGGCTTACTGGTCTTGAACGCGAAAAGATCGAGGATGAATACCAGGAGCTGGTACGCTTGATTGCAGAACTCAGGGCCATCCTTGCCGATGAGGAAAAAGTACTTGAAATCATCCGCGAAGAACTGAATGAAATCAAGGAACGCTTCGATGACAAGCGCCGAACTGAAATCATGACAGCTGGCTTTGAAAATATAGAGGATGAAGATTTAATTCCACAGGAAAATATCGTCATCACCCTGACCCATAACGGCTATATCAAGCGGCTTCCAATCAACACATACAGAAGCCAGCGCAGAGGCGGAAAAGGCATCCAGGGGATGGGAACGAATGAGAATGATTTTGTGGAACACCTTTTAACCACCTCCACTCATGATACGATTCTCTTCTTTACGAATAAAGGGAAAGTCTATCGTGCAAAAGGGTATGAGGTTCCTGAATACGGAAGGACAGCTAAAGGACTTCCGATCATCAACCTGCTCGGAATTGAAAAAGGGGAATGGATCAATGCGATTATCCCTGTCCAGGAATTTGGGGAAGATTCGTTCTTGTTCTTTACCACAAAGCATGGTATCTCAAAACGATCTCCATTGTCTTCATTTGCCAACATCCGGAATAATGGATTGATTGCACTCAGCCTGCGTGAAAATGATGAATTAATATCAGTCAGATTAACGAATGGCAATAAGCATGTGATCATTGGGACAGGCAAAGGCATGATGATCCGTTTTCCTGAAACAGACGTCCGATCAATGGGACGCGGGGCATCCGGCGTTAAGGGGATCACTCTTGATGAGGATGATGAGGTAATCGGCATGGAGCTTCTTGAGCCCGATAATATGGTTCTGACGGTTACGAAGTACGGCTATGGAAAAAGGACAGCAGAACAGGAGTACCGAATCCAGAGCCGCGGCGGCAAAGGAATTAAAACCTGCAACGTTACTGACCGCAATGGGCCGGTCATAGCAGTAAAACCGGTTACCGGCGAAGAAGATCTGATGCTTATCACCGCCGGAGGCATCCTGATCAGGATGGGTGTCGACAGCATATCCCAGACGGGAAGGATTACACAGGGAGTAAAGCTTATCCGTTTGGAAAATACGGAGGAACAATTTGTATCCACAGTGGCCATCGTGGAGCGCGAGGAAGAAAAGGATCTTGAAGATCCTGATCATGAAACAGGTCCGGATACAACCCTTGAGAGCGGTTCTCCAGATATAGCTGACGACATGCCGGCAGGTAATCCTGAAGAAGAAGAATAAGAAGAGAGATAGAGAAAGCAGCAGTGCTGCTTTCTTTTTTTTTAGGAAATAAATTCTAGTTTTTTAAAATCAATTCCGATACTATTAAAGTATATATGTCAGCAGGAGAAATACAGGGGGGAACAACATTGCTAGTGAAGGTCAGTGACATTCAGCCAGGCTGCATCCTGGCCAAGGATATAACCGGAAAAACAAATCGGCCGATCATTCCTAAAAAAACCGTCCTTACAGGAAAACATATTGAATGGATAAAGGCCTTTCTTATAAACGAAGTCAGTGTTGAAAGGATGCTGATCAGCGGCCAGCCGTTCACGCCAAGCCGGATCATCCACGAGGAAGGGGAAATTGCGGGAGGAACTTCATTCTCTGAGGATTATCTGAACGCTGTTTCTTCATATAAAAAATTGTTCATGGGGTGGCAGGCAGGCGCACACCTGGATGTAACCAAGGTGCGGGAGCTTTTCATTCCATTACTCCATACATTTTTAGAATTAAAACATGAGATTTTTTACCTGCACCATTATTCAGTAAAAGAAGATTACCTCTATCACCATGCGATAGCTTCAGGACTGATATGCGGCTATATAGGCAGGGAATTAGGCTACAATAGCGGAGATATCATACAGGCGGCGCTGGCGGGCTGTTTAAGTGACTGCGGCATGTCAAAAATCACTGCCTCTATCATCCATAAACAAAACAGCCTGACTGCTTCAGAATTTGAAGAAGTAAGAAAACACCCAGCATTGGGCTATAAAATGGTGAAGGACAGCAGCTTCCTGAAAGATGGAGCGAAGCTTGCCATTGCCCAGCATCATGAAAGGCTCGATGGCAGCGGATACCCTGTACAAAATATGGGACAGAAGCTCCACCCTTTTTCGAAGATTGCAGCCGTAGCCGATGTATATCATGCCATGACCTCAGAGCGGATATACCGGAAGAAAGAATCGCCATTTAAAGTACTTGAAATGATTAGGCAGGATTGTTTCGGCAAGTATGACCTTACTGTGCTGCAGACATTAATGCGAGGAATCGAAAGGCATTTGACAGGCAATAAAGTCAAATTGTCAAATGGATTCTCAGCAGAGGTATTGTTTGTGGAACGGAATGTTCCCACACGTCCATTGATTAAATACGACCACACGGGCGAGATTGTCAACCTTGAACAGAACAGGGATCTATTCATTCAGGAAGTTCTGCAGTAACCTGCTATAAATAGAATTTTACGAATTCTATATTTGGCCTTGAAATAGGGGCTGTTCCTCTATATAATAACTAAGGTCGACAGCTTGGCTGGAGATTAACTTCTCTTTAAAAAAAGTTGTTGACACTTAGTTAGCAATCTGGTAATATTAATAAAGTCGTCACCACGACGCAAATGTTCTTTGAAAACTGAACGAAACAAGACGCCAGTTACTTCTTATTTATAGGAAGTAAACAAAACAAGTTTTAAACTTTATGAGCTATATCGAACACTTTTCGGAGAGTTTGATCCTGGCTCAGGACGAACGCTGGCGGCGTGCCTAATACATGCAAGTCGAGCGGACGGATGGGAGCTTGCTCCCTGAAGTCAGCGGCGGACGGGTGAGTAACACGTGGGCAACCTGCCCTTGAGATCGGGATAACTTCGGGAAACCGGAGCTAATACCGGATAGGTCTTTCCCTCACATGAGGGAAAGAGGAAAGACGGTTTCGGCTGTCACTCAAGGATGGGCCCGCGGCGCATTAGCTAGTTGGTGGGGTAACGGCTCACCAAGGCCACGATGCGTAGCCGACCTGAGAGGGTGATCGGCCACACTGGGACTGAGACACGGCCCAGACTCCTACGGGAGGCAGCAGTAGGGAATCTTCCGCAATGGACGAAAGTCTGACGGAGCAACGCCGCGTGAGTGAAGAAGGTTTTCGGATCGTAAAACTCTGTTGTCAGGGAAGAACAAGTGCCATAGTAACTGATGGCACCTTGACGGTACCTGGCCAGAAAGCCACGGCTAACTACGTGCCAGCAGCCGCGGTAATACGTAGGTGGCAAGCGTTGTCCGGATTTATTGGGCGTAAAGCGCGCGCAGGCGGTCTTTTAAGTCTGATGTGAAAGCCCACGGCTCAACCGTGGAGGGTCATTGGAAACTGGGAGACTTGAGTGCAGAAGAGGAGAGTGGAATTCCACGTGTAGCGGTGAAATGCGTAGAGATGTGGAGGAACACCAGTGGCGAAGGCGACTCTCTGGTCTGTAACTGACGCTGAGGCGCGAAAGCGTGGGGAGCGAACAGGATTAGATACCCTGGTAGTCCACGCCGTAAACGATGAGTGCTAAGTGTTAGAGGGTTTCCGCCCTTTAGTGCTGCAGCTAACGCATTAAGCACTCCGCCTGGGGAGTACGGCCGCAAGGCTGAAACTCAAAGGAATTGACGGGGGCCCGCACAAGCGGTGGAGCATGTGGTTTAATTCGAAGCAACGCGAAGAACCTTACCAGGTCTTGACATCCTCTGCCACTCCTAGAGATAGGACGTTCCCCTTCGGGGGACAGAGTGACAGGTGGTGCATGGTTGTCGTCAGCTCGTGTCGTGAGATGTTGGGTTAAGTCCCGCAACGAGCGCAACCCTTGATCTTAGTTGCCAGCATTAAGTTGGGCACTCTAAGGTGACTGCCGGTGACAAACCGGAGGAAGGTGGGGATGACGTCAAATCATCATGCCCCTTATGACCTGGGCTACACACGTGCTACAATGGATGGTACAAAGGGCAGCAAAGCCGCGAGGCCGAGCGAATCCCATAAAGCCATTCTCAGTTCGGATTGCAGGCTGCAACTCGCCTGCATGAAGCCGGAATCGCTAGTAATCGCGGATCAGCATGCCGCGGTGAATACGTTCCCGGGCCTTGTACACACCGCCCGTCACACCACGAGAGTTTGTAACACCCGAAGTCGGTGGGGTAACCTTTATGGAGCCAGCCGCCTAAGGTGGGACAGATGATTGGGGTGAAGTCGTAACAAGGTAGCCGTATCGGAAGGTGCGGCTGGATCACCTCCTTTCTAAGGAAAAAGCGATCTTGTTTCGTTCAGTTTTGAGGGAGCATTCTCTCAAAAACAGAAAATAAATTAGAAACGAACTATTCGAGGAAGCGAACGAGTGAAGCTGACGAAGAAGAGCGAAGTTTATCATTTATTTTCATCATAATGGTAAGGGGCCTATAGCTCAGCTGGTTAGAGCGCACGCCTGATAAGCGTGAGGTCGATGGTTCGAGTCCATTTAGGCCCACCATTTTTTATGTAAAGACCCTATTGGGGCCTTAGCTCAGCTGGGAGAGCGCCTGCCTTGCACGCAGGAGGTCAGCGGTTCGATCCCGCTAGGCTCCACCATAGCACTATTCGTTCTTTGAAAACTAGATAACAATATAAGGCAAAAATGATTTGCGTCATTTTACCGCATCGAGTAATAAACCGAGTTAAGTTTTATTGTTTTATTATGGTTCGATGATGAAGCGAAACTTCTCTCACCTTCAGAGGCTGAGTAGAAGCGAGTTATTCGAGGAAGCGAGCGAGTTACACCTGCGCGTACTTCACGTACGTGAGGATGTGAACGAGTGAGCTGACAAAGAAGAACGAAGCTTATCGTCAGCCGGATTAATGGTTAAGTTAGAAAGGGCGCACGGTGAATGCCTTGGCACTAGGAGCCGATGAAGGACGGGACTAACACCGATATGCTTCGGGGAGCTGTAAGTAAGCTTTGATCCGGAGATTTCCGAATGGGGAAACCCACTGTTCGTAATGGAACAGTACCTTCACCTGAATTCATAGGGTGATGGAGGCAGACCCGGGGAACTGAAACATCTAAGTACCCGGAGGAACAGAAAGCAAATGCGATTTCCCAAGTAGCGGCGAGCGAAACGGAATGTAGCCCAAACCGAAAGGCTTGCCTTTCGGGGTTGTAGGACACTCTATACGGAGTTACAAAGGAACGGGGTAGACGAAGAGACATGGAAAGGTCCGTCGAAGAAGGTAACAACCCTGTAGTCGAAACTTCGTTCCCTCCAGAGTGGATCCTGAGTACGGCGGGACACGTGAAATCCCGTCGGAAGCAGGGAGGACCATCTCCCAAGGCTAAATACTACCTAGTGACCGATAGTGAACCAGTACCGTGAGGGAAAGGTGAAAAGCACCCCGGAAGGGGAGTGAAAGAGATCCTGAAACCGTGTGCCTACAAGTAGTCAGAGCCCTATGTCCCTTTTAGGGAAACGGGTGATGGCGTGCCTTTTGTAGAATGAACCGGCGAGTTACGATTTCATGCAAGGTTAAGTTGATGAGACGGAGCCGCAGCGAAAGCGAGTCTGAATAGGGCGAATGAGTATGAGGTCGTAGACCCGAAACCAGGTGATCTACCCATGTCCAGGGTGAAGTTCAGGTAACACTGAATGGAGGCCCGAACCCACGCACGTTGAAAAGTGCGGGGATGAGGTGTGGGTAGCGGAGAAATTCCAATCGAACCTGGAGATAGCTGGTTCTCTCCGAAATAGCTTTAGGGCTAGCCTCAAGTGTTAAGAGTCTTGGAGGTAGAGCACTGATTGGACTAGGGGCCCATCTCGGGTTACCGAATTCAGTCAAACTCCGAATGCCAATGACTTTTCCTTGGGAGTCAGACTGCGAGTGATAAGATCCGTAGTCAAAAGGGAAACAGCCCAGACCACCAGCTAAGGTCCCAAAGTATACGTTAAGTGGAAAAGGATGTGGAGTTGCTTAGACAACCAGGATGTTGGCTTAGAAGCAGCCACCATTTAAAGAGTGCGTAATAGCTCACTGGTCGAGTGACTCTGCGCCGAAAATGTACCGGGGCTAAACGTATCACCGAAGCTGTGGGTGGACACCTAGGGTGTCCGCGGTAGGAGAGCGTTCTAAGGGCTGAGAAGCCAGACCGGAAGGACTGGTGGAGCGCTTAGAAGTGAGAATGCCGGTATGAGTAGCGAAAGAAGGGTGAGAATCCCTTCCACCGAATGCCTAAGGTTTCCTGAGGAAGGCTCGTCCGCTCAGGGTTAGTCGGGACCTAAGCCGAGGCCGAAAGGCGTAGGCGATGGACAACAGGTTGATATTCCTGTACCACCTATTCATCGTTTGAGCGATGGGGGGACGCAGTAGGATAGGGTAAGCGCGCTGTTGGATTAGCGCGTCCAAGCAGTTAGGCTGAAAACGAGGCAAATCCCGTTTTCACATAAGCTGAGCTGTGATGGCGAGGGAAATTTAGTACCGAAGTTCCTGATTCCACACTGCCAAGAAAAGCCTCTAGCGAGATGAAGGGTGCCCGTACCGCAAACCGACACAGGTAGGCGAGGAGAGAATCCTAAGGTGTGCGAGAGAACTCTCGTTAAGGAACTCGGCAAAATGACCCCGTAACTTCGGGAGAAGGGGTGCTCATCTGGGTGAATAGCCCGGATGAGCCGCAGTGAATAGGCCCAGGCGACTGTTTAGCAAAAACACAGGTCTCTGCGAAGCCGCAAGGCGAAGTATAGGGGCTGACGCCTGCCCGGTGCTGGAAGGTTAAGGGGAGAGGTTAGCGTAAGCGAAGCTTTGAACCGAAGCCCCAGTAAACGGCGGCCGTAACTATAACGGTCCTAAGGTAGCGAAATTCCTTGTCGGGTAAGTTCCGACCCGCACGAAAGGCGTAACGATCTGGGCACTGTCTCAACGAGAGACTCGGTGAAATTATACTACCTGTGAAGATGCAGGTTACCCGCGACAGGACGGAAAGACCCCGTGGAGCTTTACTGCAGCCTGATATTGAATTTTGGTACAGCTTGTACAGGATAGGTAGGAGCCTTTGAAGCCGGAGCGCCAGCTTCGGTGGAGGCATCGGTGGGATACTACCCTGGCTGTATTGAAATTCTAACCCGCGCCCCTTATCGGGGCGGGAGACAGTGTCAGGCGGGCAGTTTGACTGGGGCGGTCGCCTCCTAAAGAGTAACGGAGGCGCCCAAAGGTTCCCTCAGAATGGTTGGAAATCATTCGCAGAGTGTAAAGGCACAAGGGAGCTTGACTGCGAGACCTACAAGTCGAGCAGGGACGAAAGTCGGGCTTAGTGATCCGGTGGTTCCGCATGGAAGGGCCATCGCTCAACGGATAAAAGCTACCCCGGGGATAACAGGCTTATCTCCCCCAAGAGTCCACATCGACGGGGAGGTTTGGCACCTCGATGTCGGCTCATCGCATCCTGGGGCTGTAGTCGGTCCCAAGGGTTGGGCTGTTCGCCCATTAAAGCGGTACGCGAGCTGGGTTCAGAACGTCGTGAGACAGTTCGGTCCCTATCCGTCGTGGGCGCAGGAAATTTGAGAGGAGCTGTCCTTAGTACGAGAGGACCGGGATGGACGCACCGCTGGTGTACCAGTTGTCTTGCCAAAGGCATCGCTGGGTAGCTATGTGCGGACGGGATAAGTGCTGAAAGCATCTAAGCATGAAGCCCCCCTCAAGATGAGATTTCCCATAGCGTCAAGCTAGTAAGATCCCTGAAAGATGATCAGGTAGATAGGTCTGAGGTGGAAGCGTGGCGACACGTGGAGCTGACAGATACTAATCGATCGAGGACTTAACCTATCTTGTTTATACTCGAAAAACGTAATGCGAATCAGCCTTTGTTATCTAGTTTTGAAGGAACGAAAGTTCATTCATATCTGTCTGGCAGTTATGGCAAAGAGGCCACACCCGTTCCCATCCCGAACACGGAAGTTAAGCTCTTTAGCGCCGATGGTAGTTGGGGGCTCTCCCCCTGTGAGAGTAGGACGCTGCCGGGCAGATCAATGGAAGACCAGCTTTTTAGCTGGTCTTTTTTGTATGCCTGTCACTAACAATAATGTGCATGCGCCTCTCTCAGCCAATGCTGAATCAGTGCTGGCCCTTTTGTTTCAGTAATATGCAGAAATCTTTTAATGAATGCAAAATCTGCATTTGGGGTAGTTTTGGTTAACTCCAGCCACCACTCTGTCTCGTAGCGGGCAATCATGCTCAAATTATAAAGCAGGAGATAGTGAATCAGAATTTCAGGAAGAGTAAAGCTTTTAGCATCCTTGTTGACAGCCAGGACGATGCTTCCGGCAGCGTGGTGCAGCCGGAAGGCGCCCTGGTTCATGAGTTTTAATTCTTCGGGAAAGGTAAGCGAAAGTTCATCTTTCTCCTCCACTGCCTCGATCATGAGACCGGTTTTTTGAGATAAAAACTCTTGAAAGCGCATGGCGGGCATATGATAGGAATCAAGGATGCCTGCGCTGACTTTATACATATCCTCAATTTGTGTTAATGCGGTATAGTTAGATTCATGAAAGTAAGCAAAAAAGAGTGAATCAAGCTCAGGAACCCCCCTTAACAGCTCTTTCATTAGTATTTTTTCTCCTTCAAGCTGGTTCATATCAAACATCTTTTCAGCAAAATGGGTAAGCAGGCCATTTTTTTGAATTTTTATTTCGTCATACAGGAATTCATACTGCTGCTTTTTTCTCTTCCTTGTGGAGACACCGTGAGCGAGGACGGAGGTTGATTCCGGGTAGAAACTGTCGACGGTGAGCAGGCAGGCTTTAATCAGCTGGCCGAAACCATAAAACAGAAGGCCGGGCTTGATGGTCAGTGGAGCTGATTTAGCTTGTTCATAATAGTTTTGGGCATGTTCTATATAATATATAAATGGATAGCAGTTATCGTAATATTTAGCATCGCTTCCCCTTTGGCGGGCAGCATAGCATTTCTTCAGGAATGCCTGTGAATAGGATGCTGAAAAGAATACGGTAAAGTCATCCCAGGGGGACTGGTTAGACACCAATTTAGAAAACCTCCAAGTTGATTGAAAAATCAAACATTTTTAATCTTCCTTGACAGTATTTTGTCCAATTGATAACCTACTAATAATATTTTTTAAAGCCTGGAGGGATTGAGATGTGGGAATCGAAGTTTGTTAAAGAGGGTTTAACATTTGATGATGTACTGCTTGTGCCTGCTAAATCAGAGGTTTTGCCGAAGGATGTTGATATTCAGTCGGTGCTGACAGAAACGCTTAAAATTAATATCCCGATCATTAGTGCCGGTATGGATACTGTCACGGAAGCTGAAATGGCAATAGCAATGGCCCGGCAGGGTGGCCTTGGCATCATCCATAAGAACATGTCCATAGAGCAGCAGGCTGAGCAGGTAGACAAAGTGAAACGTTCCGAAAGCGGGGTTATCACTGATCCATTCTTCCTTACCCCCGATCACCAGGTATTTGATGCTGAGCATCTTATGGGCAAGTACCGGATTTCCGGTGTGCCGATTGTCAATAATAATGAGGAACTGAAGCTGGTTGGCATCATCACGAACCGAGACCTCCGTTTTATCCAGGATTATTCCATAAAAATTTCAGATGTTATGACGAAGGAAGATTTAGTAACGGCTCCAGTGGGAACTAATCTTGAGCAGGCTGAAAAAATACTTCAAAAATACAAGATAGAAAAACTGCCGCTTGTAGACAGTGAAGGAGTCTTAAAAGGTTTAATTACCATCAAAGATATCGAGAAAGTCATCGAGTTCCCTAATTCTGCAAAGGATAGCCAAGGACGGCTTTTAGCGGGAGCAGCTGTTGGTGTAACCAAAGATACAATGAAGAGGGTTGAGCGGCTTGCAGCGGCCAGTGTGGATGTCATTGTCGTGGATACAGCCCATGGCCATTCCCAGGGGGTATTGGATACAGTCCAGCAGATCAGGGAAACATACCCTGAATTGTCTATCATCGCTGGAAATGTTGCAACTGCAGAAGGCACACGAGCTCTTATCGAAGCAGGCGCAGATGTTGTTAAGGTAGGCATCGGGCCAGGTTCAATCTGCACAACCCGGGTAGTAGCGGGTGTCGGTGTGCCGCAGATCACAGCAATATATGACTGTGCCACGGAAGCTAGAAGGCACGGTAAGGCGATCATTGCTGATGGAGGAATAAAATATTCCGGGGACATCGTCAAGGCTCTTGCCTCAGGCGGACATGCAGTCAT
Organism: Paraperibacillus marinus; assembly: GCF_046237605.1. Classification (GTDB taxonomy): domain Bacteria; phylum Bacillota; class Bacilli; order Bacillales; family DSM-1321; genus Paraperibacillus; species Paraperibacillus marinus. The sequence continues at coordinate 17,858 of NZ_CP143542.1, forward strand.
GCTGGGCAGCCTCCTTGCAGGTGTATCTGAGAGCCCTGGCGAAACGGAAATTTTCCAGGGGCGCCGATTCAAGGTATATAGGGGCATGGGTTCGGTTGCAGCCATGGAAAAGGGTTCAAAAGACCGTTATTTTCAGGAAGAAAACAAGAAGTTCGTGCCAGAAGGAATAGAAGGAAGGCTTCCATATAAAGGACCTTTGGCTGACACTCTGTATCAGCTGATCGGCGGCCTGCGTTCCGGCATGGGATACTGCGGTACCAAGGACTTAACAGAACTGAGGGAAAATGCCCAGTTTATCCGCATGACTGGTGCCGGGCTTCATGAAAGCCATCCGCATGACATCCAGATTACCAAGGAAGCACCAAATTACTCCAAGTTCTAAGCCTTTTAACCTAAACTTTTAGTTGGTAATAAATACAAGACGGACAGAGATCTATCTCTGTCTATTTTTTTGTTTTTTTTTGTGATAAACTAGAAAAAGTGAAAAAATGAGGTACATATTTAAAAGCCGGAGGTAAGAAACTTGAAAAAAGTCAGCCAGATCACACTGATTTTGACCATGATGGTTGCTCTTATTGCATCGCAATTTTCTTTTCAAGCAAGTCCCGCTCATGCTGAAGACACGCTAGGGTTAAAAGCAGAGGCTGCTATATTGCTGGATGCCAAAACGGGTAAAATTGTGTATGAGAAAAATGCAGATGCTGTACTGGGCGTTGCCAGTATGTCAAAGATGATGACAGAATACAACGTGCTGGAAGCCATCAAAGATAAGAAAATCACTTGGGACAAAAAAGTAAAAATCAGCCGTTATGTCCACGAATTATCAAGGGCTCCCGGGTTGTCCAATATTGGATTAACTGAAGGGGAAGATTATACGGTAAAAGAGTTATATGAAGCCATGGCCATCTTCTCTGGAAATGCGGCGACCGTCGCGCTTGCAGAATTGCTTTCAGGGAGCGAGAAGAGCTATGTTGCGTTTGCCAATAAAAAGGCAAAAAAATTAGGTCTTAAATCTGCTAAGTTTGTAAATTCCAGCGGTTTAAATAATTCCAGCTTGATGGGGAATATCCCTGCAGGCAATGCAAATGATGAAAACATTATGACAGCCAGGGACACTGCGACCCTTGCTTACAGGCTGATCACTGATTTCCCAGATTCACTGGAGTACTCCAAGATTCCAAAATTAAAGTTCCGCGATGGAAGAGAATATCCTAACTTCAACTGGATGCTTCCAGGGTTAATATATGAATATGAAGGAGTAGACGGACTTAAAACCGGTTCTACCGATTTTGCGGGCTACTGCTTTACGGCAACTGCCGAAAGAGACGGACAGCGTTTCATCTCTGTCATCATGAAGGCAGATTCGAAAGACTCACGCTTTACCGAGACTAGGAAACTATTAGATTACGGATTCTCTAACTTTAAGTCTGAGAAGCTTTTGTCAGCTGGGCAGCAGCCAAAAGCAAAGAAATCAATCGGCGTTGACAAGGGCAAGGCAGACAACGTGAAGATTGAGACTAAGAAGGCCGTTCATATGGTGATTAGGAATGGCGAAAAGAAAAATTATCAGCAGGTGCTGGTATTGGATAAGAAAAAGCTGAATAAACAGGGTGAATTGACTGCCCCTGTAAAAAAAGGTGAAACAATAGGGTATATCACCCTTAAACCTAAGACTGGCCAGGACTACGGATTCCTTACAAAAGGGGATCAAAGTAACGGCAGAGTCGAAGTAGTGGCAGCCGAGGCTGTCGATAAGGCTAATTGGTTCGTCCTTTCCATGAGAGGCGTCGGTTCTTTCTTCGGAGATGTCTGGGATAGCGCTGCTTCTGCAGTTAAAGGACTATTCTAATAAATGCCCCTGGCAGTGTGCCGGGGGCATTTTTTATTAGGCTATTTTCTATATGGTTGTTGTTTTTATTGAGTACTGGGAGTAGATTTAAATTTATCAAGTTGCTTGGAGCGGAAGGTGCGGGACTCCTGGTCCAGCTCGAGACTTTCGACCCTCGAGTCATAAGGCAATCCGTCTATGGTGAGAAAAGCACTCCCCGCAGGCAAAGCCGAGGAGGCTCACCGCCCGCCCCGCGCAGGTGGAGTGCCTGCAGCGGAAATCAACATGATCGTCCAATAGCCAAAATGTATACGGAAACAGCCTTTATTTTGAATAAAAGAGTTGCAGAAGGTGTAAAATTGTAGTAAATTATCTAATAATCAAAGAATAGTTAAGGCAATGACAGGAATTAGTATCAGGAATATCCGTTCAGTAGAGAGTCGGTGGCTGGTGAAAATCGACAGCGGAGCCCTGGGAATCCATCCTCGAGCAAAAAGTATGGAAAGCCGTGTTTTTGGTGATTATATACTTTCGGCAATAACAAGCCGTTATCTAATGAAGGTGAAAGGCGTAATACTGTGCCTTTAACTAGGGTGGCAACGCGGGTAACTCTCGTCCCTTTTGGGGATGGGGGTTTTTTGTTTTGTTTTTGCCGGCTTTCTTTCTGCAGACTAAAGGAGGAACAAAAGATGCTTGATATCAAATATTTACGGGCGAATTTTGAACAGGTAAAAGAAAAGCTTAAATTCAGGGGAGAAGATCTCACAGACTTTGACAAGTTTGAAGAGCTGGACAAGAGGCGCAGGCATTTGATTGTGGAAGCCGAAGAGCTGAAGAGTAAGCGTAATGATGTATCACAGCAGGTTGCTGCACTCAAGCGTGAAAAAAAGGACGCAGACTCTTTAATCGCAGAAATGCGTGAAGTAGGAGATAAGATCAAGGTTCTTGATCAGGAATTGCGTGAAGTGGAAGCGGTGCTTGAAAAGCTGCTGTTATCCATCCCGAATATTCCGCATGAGTCTGTTCCAGTGGGTGATTCTGAAGATGACAATGTAGAGATCCGCACATGGGGGACTCTTCCTGCGTTTGATTTTGAAGCAAAGCCCCATTGGGATCTTGCGGATGAACTCCATATTGTGGATTTTGAGCGGGCAGGCAAGGTAACAGGCAGCCGATTTGTTTTTTATAAAGGCCTCGGTGCCAGACTTGAGCGTGCACTTGCGAGCTTTATGCTGGATCTTCATACGGAAGAGCATGGATACGAGGAAATAATGCCGCCTTTCATTGTAAACCGCGCGAGTATGACAGGAACCGGCCAGCTTCCTAAATTTGAGGAAGATGCATTCAGAATTGAAAGCGAAGATTATTTCCTGATTCCTACATCTGAAGTGCCTGTCACCAATATGCACCGCGATGAAATCCTGAACGGAGAGGAACTTCCGCTATATTATGCAGCGTATAGTGCTAACTTCCGTTCTGAGGCAGGTTCTGCCGGCCGTGATACACGCGGTCTGATCCGCCAGCACCAATTCAACAAGGTGGAACTTGTAAAATTCGTTAAGCCGGAAGATTCTTATGAAGAATTAGAAAAGCTGACAGCAAATGCAGAAAAAGTCCTGCAGCTCCTCAACCTTCCATATCGAGTACTCAGCATGTGTACGGCCGATCTTGGTTTCACGGCTGCCAAGAAATATGACATTGAAGTTTGGCTGCCGAGTTATGAAACATACCGTGAGATTTCTTCTTGCAGTAATTTCGAAAGCTTCCAGGCAAGAAGAGCGAATATCCGCTTCCGCCGAGAAGCTAAAGGAAAGCCGGAGCATGTTCATACATTGAACGGATCCGGGCTTGCGGTCGGCCGCACAGTTGCTGCCATTCTTGAAAATTATCAGCAGGCTGACGGCAGTGTCGTAATTCCAGAGGTACTCAGGCCATATATGGGCGGCAAAGACGTTATCCGACCTTAATAAAGAAGAGTGGGCAGCCCTGCGGGGTTGTCCCTTTTAATTTTTTTAAAATAGTGTTGACTTACTAAATGAATCCATGTATTATATTATTTGTTGCTAATATTGATTTGGAGGTATACCCAAGTCCGGCTGAAGGGATCGGTCTTGAAAACCGACAGGGGTGTAAAAGCCCGCGGGGGTTCGAATCCCTCTACCTCCTCCATTTTTATTTTAAAACCACGCGCATAACATTTGGAGATGTTTGGATCCGCTGCCCTCTGGGCGGCGGATTTTTGCTGTGTAAAAGATCTTTTTTTATGGGTTCAAACAGCCCATCTTATGATTTAACAAGGTGACTTCCGCTTCAGGCGCGAGACTCTTGATCAATCTCGAGACTTTCGACCCTCGAGTCATAAGCCAATCTGTCTTTGGGGAGAAGTACGCTCCCCACAGCCAAATCGACTTATGCTAGTCGGGTCTCTGCCTGCCAAAGCAGTTCAATGTCTTAAACTAAAAATACGAACATTGAACTTAAGAAATCATTTTAGCAGGCACCGTTCTCCGCTTTTCTGTGCGGGATATGCGGGACAGGTGAGACCCCGCAGAAAAGCGATTGCCTGCAGCGGAAATCATTCTCCATGTTCAGAAGCCGCATTAATTATGAGAACAGCTAATAAAAAAGACGCTGCATGTGAGCAGCGTCTTTTTTATGCTTTAACCCGAAGCTTTTTTGTCTGTTCCATAAAGGATGCGACTCTTTCAATGATCGGTTCAATGGACGCTTCACTCGAGACCAGATCGTAATCATTGATGTTTAGGCGAAGGACAGGACAGGCGTTAAAATGATTGATCCAGTCTTCATATCTCGCATGCATTTCCTGCCAATATTCAATCGGGGTCTGCTGTTCCATTGGACGGCCCCGTATTTTGATACGTTCAAGGATATCGTCAAGTGAGCCTTCAATGTAGATAAGGAGGTCTGGGTGCGGGAAATAAGGGGTAAGCACCATTGCTTCAAATAGGCTTGTATAGGTTTCATAGTCGACCTTGCTCATCGTCCCTTTTTCATAATGCATCTTTGCAAAGATGCCGGTATCCTCATAAATGGATCTGTCCTGGATGAACCCGCCGCCATATTCAAACATTCTCTTCTGTTCCTTAAAACGTTCGGCAAGGAAGTAAATCTGCAGGTGGAAGCTCCATCTTTCAAAGTCATGATAAAATTTATCCAGATAAGGATTGGTATCGACCTTTTCAAATGAAGTCCGAAAATTAAGGGCATTAGCAAGGGCGTTTGTCATGGTGGATTTACCGACCCCGACTGTCCCTGCGATTGTGATGACCGCATTATTCGGAATATCATATTTTTTTCGTAGGTTCATTAGTATAAACTCCTTTTCGAAGTTCCTTTTCAATTTTGGAAAGGATATAATCATAATCAGCTTTGTTATTGATGAAATCAAGCTCGTCCCCGTTGAATCGGAGTACAGGGATTTCCGGGTGCAGTTCTTCAAACTGGGTCATGAAGTTTTCGTAATCAAGCGAAAGCTGTTTGAGATATAACGGGCTGATGTTTTTCTCGATGTCACGGCCTCTTTTATCAATTCGTGAAAGCAGAGTGTCGAGGCTGGCATTTAGATATATAATCATGTTTGGGACAGGCATGTCAGAAGTTAAAATATTATAAATGCCGAGGTACTTGTCATATTGTTTATCCTTCAAAGTACGTTTGGCGAAGATCAGGTTCTTAAAAATGTGATAATCAGCTGCTACAGGTTTCTCCTGGCTTAAAAAATCCTTTTCGATATCCTCAAGCTGTTTATAGCGATTGCATAGGAAAAACATTTCCGTCTGGAAGCTCCACTCTTCGATATTTTCGTAGAACTTACCGAGAAATGGATTCTCATCGACTATTTCTTTCAGGAGCTCAAACTGGAGATTTTCTGAAATGATTTTCGCCAGAGATGTTTTACCCACACCAATAGGGCCTTCAACCGTGATGAATGGTGTGTTATTCATGAAACGTATCCCCTCCAAAAATGATAAGACAAATATGTTGTCTATATATGTAAAAACATGTAACAAAGGATATTTTAACACAGCCATGAGTTAAAAGGAGAAGTTTATTTATGGAATTGAAAACCTGCTGCAACACAGAAATTGTTTTATATAGTGTGTGTGGCTGCACCTGCTTTTATCATTAAAGGAGAAGATGTATGATACATGAAGATGAAAGGTTCATGATGCTTGCAATGGAAGAGGCGAAAAAAGCGGAAGCACTGGGAGAGGTTCCGATCGGCGCTGTACTTGTGCACAAGGGCGAAGTGATCGCCTCTGCCCATAATTTAAGGGAGACCGATCAAAGTGCCACAGCACATGCAGAGCTGCTGGCAATTGATTCAGCATGCCGGCGGCTGGGCACCTGGAGGCTTGAGGAAACGACTCTGTACGTGACGCTTGAGCCTTGCCCAATGTGTGCAGGCGCCATTCTTCTCTCGAGGGTGGAAAGGGTGGTGTACGGGGCACATGATCCCAAGGCCGGCTGTGCGGGCACACTTATGAATCTTCTTCGGGATGAGCGGTTTAACCATCAATCGGAGGTATCGGCCGGTGTCATGGCTCATGAGTGCGGGGAAATGCTGACCCGCTTCTTTAAGGAACTGAGAAAAAAGAAGAAGGAAGAGAAGGTGAAGCGGCAGCATGGCGCGGGAAACCGGTAACACAGGAATTAACAATTCCTAGACGTTGATTTTTTATCATAAAAGAGGTATACTTATTAATGTGCTTAACAGAAGCACCCAACATTATGTTATCAAATTTGCCGTGCTAGGCGGGGAGGTAGCGGTGCCCTGTACTCGCAATCCGCTCCAGCGAGGCTGAATTCCTTTTCACGGTTAATATACTGCAGGGTCTGCCTTAAGTAAGTGGTGTTGATGTCTGGGTCCTGCGCAATGAGAATCCATGAACCATGTCAGGTCCGGAAGGAAGCAGCATTAAGTGGAATCTCTCATGTGCCGCAGGGCTGCCTGGGCTGAGCTAACTGCTTAAGTAACGCTTGTGGTTGTTAATCAACAAAAGGTGCACGGCGTTATTACATACAAACTAAAACTCATTCCGGCAGGCACGGGATGAGTTTTTTTACTATGTGCCCTTCTATCATTTTTTAGAATAATGCATTTACGCTATAATAAGATCATGATCGCTAAAAGGGGAGTTTAACGTGGGATATCAAGCATTATACAGAGTTTGGAGGCCGCAGTCCTTCTTAGATGTAGTTGGCCAGGGTCATGTGACCAAAACCCTGCAGAATGCACTCCTGCAGGACAAAATCTCCCATGCCTACCTTTTTTCCGGCCCGAGGGGCACAGGGAAAACAAGTGCAGCCAAAATTCTGGCCAAAGCTGTGAACTGTGAAAATGGACCTTCTGCCGAACCATGCAATGAATGTTCTGCATGCAGGGGAATTACAGACGGCTCCATACCAGATGTGATTGAGATCGATGCAGCTTCAAATAACGGAGTGGAAGAAATACGCGATATCCGCGACAAGGTAAAATACGCTCCGAATGCAGTTAAGTATAAAGTGTATATAGTGGATGAAGTCCACATGCTTTCCATAGGGGCGTTTAACGCGCTTCTTAAGACTCTTGAAGAGCCCCCGCGGCACGTCATCTTCATCCTGGCCACAACCGAGCCCCATAAAATCCCCCTCACCATCATCTCACGCTGTCAGCGCTTTGACTTTAAGAGAATTGGAACCAGGGACATTGTAGGGCGGATGAGACAGATTGCCGACAGTTCAGGGGTGAACTGCAGTGACCAGGCCATGGATATCATTGCCCGCGCTGCTGAAGGCGGGATGCGTGATGCGCTCAGTCTCCTTGACCAGGCGATATCCTTCAGCGAGGACCAGGTGACAGAGGAGGATGCCCTCACAGTTACCGGGGCGGTTTCCCAGTCATTTCTGACAAAGCTTGCGTATGCCATCCATGAAAAGGATGTGGCAAAGGCGCTTGATATCCTGGAGCGGCTGCTGTCACTCGGAAAAGATCCATCCCGTTTTATTGAGGACATGATTTTTTACTACCGGGATATGCTTCTCTATAAGACCGCACCTGGCCTGTCCGAGGCACTTGAACGGGTCTGGGTCGATGATGACTTTAAGCAGCTTGCCGATCAAATCCAGCCGGATGATTTATACGGGATGATCGAGAGCTTCAATGCTACACAGCAGGAAATCAAATGGACCAATCACCCGCGGGTGTTCATAGAAGTGGCGCTTGTTAAGCTCTGCCACAGGGAAAGCGGAGGAAGTGCTTCCACAGAGGGCTATCAGGAGCTGCTGCAGAAAATCAGCCTGCTGGAAAGCCAAATCAGCGAATTGAAAGAAAAAGGGATAGCCGTATCCGGCATGCAGGCAGCTGCCAAACCGAAACCTCAAAGGACTGGCAAAAAGCAATTTAAGGCGCCGGCCGGAAGGATCAACGCTATCCTTAAGGAAGCTACAAAACAAGATCTTAATACGGTCAAAGGCCAATGGGGAGAGATGCTGGAACAGCTGGTCAAGCAGCAGATGAAATCTTCGGTCGCACTCTTGAATGATGCTGAACCAGTAGCTGCCTCAACAGATGCTTTTGTGGTAAAATTTAAGTATGATATTCATTGCCAGATGGCGATGGAAAATGCCAGGTTCCTCGAGGCAGTGGGCGGCATTATCCTGCAGACCACAGGGAGAAAGCTTTCCATGATTGGAGTTCCTGAGGACCAATGGGGTAAAATCAGGGAAGAGTATCTTGCTTCACAATCCACTGATAAGGTGGAAACCAAAGACGTGGAAGACCCCTTCATCGCAGAGGCGAGAAGACTTGTTGGGGATGAACTGCTGGAAATCAAAGAATAATGGAGGTTAGGAATATGATGCGTGGCGGCGGAAATATGCAAAACATGATGAAACAAATGCAAAAGATGCAAAAGAAGATGGAAGAAGCCCAGGCGAACCTTGGTGAAGAAAAAATTGAAGGTACTGCCGGCGGCGGAATGGTAACAGTTGTCGTATCTGGCCATAAAGAAATAATTGAAGTGAAAATCAAACCAGAGGTTGTCGATCCCGATGATATTGAAATGCTGCAGGATTTAGTGCTGGCAGCTACAAATGACGCCCTTAAAAAGGCCGATCAGCTGACTAATCAGACTATGGGGCAATTCACAAAAGGATTAAATCTGCCTGGAATGTTCTAGGAGGTTTTTCTATGCATTACCCGGAGCCTATATCTAAATTGATAGACAGCTTTATGAAACTGCCGGGCATCGGTCCTAAAACCGCCGCCCGGCTTGCTTTCTTTGTTTTAAATATGAAAGAAGACATTGTCCTTGATTTTGCCAAAGCGCTTGTGAATGCAAAACGGAACCTGTCATATTGCTCGGTGTGCGGCCACATAACCGATCAGGATCCCTGCTATATATGCGAGGATCAGCGGAGGGACCGGAGCATCGTATGTGTCGTACAGGATCCCAAGGATGTAATCGCCATGGAAAAGATGAGGGAATATAACGGCCTGTATCATGTGCTCCATGGAAGCATTTCACCTATGGATGGGATAGGGCCTGAAGATATAAATATCCCGGACCTGCTTAAAAGGCTGCAGGATGAGACGATAAAAGAAGTAATCCTGGCGACAAATCCCAATATAGAAGGCGAAGCAACTGCCATGTATATATCCAGGCTCCTTAAGCCGTCAGGCATCCGGATTACAAGGATTGCCCACGGGCTGCCAGTCGGAGGCGACCTTGAGTATGCGGACGAAGTGACACTTTCCAAAGCAATTGAAGGCCGCCGTGAGGTTTAAATCTTAAAACTGCATGGAGGTATATCATGTTCTTTCGGCGTAAAGGATGGCTTCGAAAGGAATACGACCAGCGGCTAATCAGTCAGCTTGAGGAATTAAAGAGAAGCTGGCTGAACCAGAAAGCGCTGCTGGAGAAAAGTGTGGATCCGTCGCATGATATTATCTGCAGCGTGAAACTGGCGGAAGCAAAGTATTTCTATTTATTTAAAGAAGCAAAAAAGAGAAATGTAAAAGTAAGGCCATAAGCATGGTTCTAAAACCTCTTCTGGCGGTCATATGCTGTTTAGTACAAGCAGTATACCGTCAGGGAGGTTTTTATAATGGAACCAATTGCGTTTATAGCAGTAATCGGGAGTCTGATCGTGCTTCTGCTTTTAGTGGGAACTCCCCTTAAACCGCTGAGGTGGGCCGGCCAGGGAGCTATCAGGCTTGTCATCGGTGCGCTCTTTCTTTTTTTCTTAAATGCGATGGGAAACGCGATCGGGCTTCATGTACCGATAAATCTTGCGACATCTTCGATTGCTGGTTTTCTCGGTATACCGGGGGTCGCAGCAATGGCAGCCCTGCAGTACTGGATTTTATAGATCTTTTTTTGACCTGGGAGCAGCCGGAGCGCGGCTCTCCTTTTTTGTTTTTATTTTATTAATAAATACTATTGACTTCCGTTGGCAAACTTGATATTATATTATTTGTCGCTGAAAACAAAGCGATGGTGAAACAAAAAATTGTTGACTTTATATCATCGGAATGTTATGATTATAAAGTCGCTTATGACGAAATGTTCTTTGAAAACTGAACGAAACAAGACGCCAGTTACTTCTTATTTATAGGAAGTAAACAAAACAAGTTTTAAACTTTATGAGCTATATCAAATTCTTCGGAGAGTTTGATCCTGGCTCAGGACGAACGCTGGCGGCGTGCCTAATACATGCAAGTCGAGCGGACGGATGGGAGCTTGCTCCCTGAAGTCAGCGGCGGACGGGTGAGTAACACGTGGGCAACCTGCCCTTGAGATCGGGATAACTTCGGGAAACCGGAGCTAATACCGGATAGGTCTTTCCCTCACATGAGGGAAAGAGGAAAGACGGTTTCGGCTGTCACTCAAGGATGGGCCCGCGGCGCATTAGCTAGTTGGTGGGGTAACGGCTCACCAAGGCCACGATGCGTAGCCGACCTGAGAGGGTGATCGGCCACACTGGGACTGAGACACGGCCCAGACTCCTACGGGAGGCAGCAGTAGGGAATCTTCCGCAATGGACGAAAGTCTGACGGAGCAACGCCGCGTGAGTGAAGAAGGTTTTCGGATCGTAAAACTCTGTTGTCAGGGAAGAACAAGTGCCATAGTAACTGATGGCACCTTGACGGTACCTGGCCAGAAAGCCACGGCTAACTACGTGCCAGCAGCCGCGGTAATACGTAGGTGGCAAGCGTTGTCCGGATTTATTGGGCGTAAAGCGCGCGCAGGCGGTCTTTTAAGTCTGATGTGAAAGCCCACGGCTCAACCGTGGAGGGTCATTGGAAACTGGGAGACTTGAGTGCAGAAGAGGAGAGTGGAATTCCACGTGTAGCGGTGAAATGCGTAGAGATGTGGAGGAACACCAGTGGCGAAGGCGACTCTCTGGTCTGTAACTGACGCTGAGGCGCGAAAGCGTGGGGAGCGAACAGGATTAGATACCCTGGTAGTCCACGCCGTAAACGATGAGTGCTAAGTGTTAGAGGGTTTCCGCCCTTTAGTGCTGCAGCTAACGCATTAAGCACTCCGCCTGGGGAGTACGGCCGCAAGGCTGAAACTCAAAGGAATTGACGGGGGCCCGCACAAGCGGTGGAGCATGTGGTTTAATTCGAAGCAACGCGAAGAACCTTACCAGGTCTTGACATCCTCTGCCACTCCTAGAGATAGGACGTTCCCCTTCGGGGGACAGAGTGACAGGTGGTGCATGGTTGTCGTCAGCTCGTGTCGTGAGATGTTGGGTTAAGTCCCGCAACGAGCGCAACCCTTGATCTTAGTTGCCAGCATTAAGTTGGGCACTCTAAGGTGACTGCCGGTGACAAACCGGAGGAAGGTGGGGATGACGTCAAATCATCATGCCCCTTATGACCTGGGCTACACACGTGCTACAATGGATGGTACAAAGGGCAGCAAAGCCGCGAGGCCGAGCGAATCCCATAAAGCCATTCTCAGTTCGGATTGCAGGCTGCAACTCGCCTGCATGAAGCCGGAATCGCTAGTAATCGCGGATCAGCATGCCGCGGTGAATACGTTCCCGGGCCTTGTACACACCGCCCGTCACACCACGAGAGTTTGTAACACCCGAAGTCGGTGGGGTAACCTTTATGGAGCCAGCCGCCTAAGGTGGGACAGATGATTGGGGTGAAGTCGTAACAAGGTAGCCGTATCGGAAGGTGCGGCTGGATCACCTCCTTTCTAAGGAAAAAGCGATCTTGTTTCGTTCAGTTTTGAGGGAGCATTCTCTCAAAAACAGAAAATAAATTAGAAACGAACTATTCGAGGAAGCGAACGAG
>NZ_CP143542.1:35000-162500 GCF_046237605.1 Paraperibacillus marinus
TTGAACAGCCATAGGGTTGAAAAAGGGAAGCTGCGCTTTTACCTGCAGCTCTTTCAGTCAAGTTCACCCTCTTATCCGATTATGGCTTCCCTGGACCTGGCACGCCGTTACCTGGCTGGTTTTACATCGGAAAGGACAAGGAAGCTGTCTGATGCTGTCGGACGCTTCAGGGCAGATCTGCAGTCAATCGAAGGGATATCAGTGATGGAAGGATACTATCTGGATCCGTTAAAGGTCACTTTGTGTTCAACCGCCGGTGTTTCAGGATATAAGCTGCAGCAAGCCTTTGAAAGTCAGCATATATATCCTGAGCTGGCCGATCCTCGGAATGTATTATTCATTCTCCCTCTGAATGCTGAATCGATCAAGCGGGAATCCAGCCGTGTCATTGGCGGTATCGCAAGAAGTCTGGAAGGAATGGAACCGGGAGGGGTTACACCTGACCTGAAGGATATCCACCTGCCGGGAACAATCAGCAGACTGGAGCTTTCTTTTCAGGAAATGGAGAAGCGGGAAGTCATTCAGCATGAAGTCTGGGAGAGTGCCGGACAGATTGCCGGAGAATCGATCATCCCGTATCCTCCGGGCATTCCGCTGCTTTTAAAAGGAGAGCGGATCACACAGGAAATCCTTGCCGTCTTGGGGCATTACTTGGAGCTTGGTGCGAGATTCCATGGCGGAGAGGGTCTTTCGGAAAATAAAATTGCTGTGTTCCACAAATTGGCATAACACATACTTGGAGGATTTAATATATGGATCAGGGAATATTCATTACATTCGAGGGACCCGAGGGTGCGGGAAAGACGACCATTCTCAAAATGCTTGGAGAGGACCTGGAGTCTTCCGGCAAAAAAGTCCTGCTGACCCGCGAGCCCGGTGGGATTCCGATTGCAGAGCAAATCAGGAAAGTGATCCTGGATACAGACAATACAAAAATGGATCCCAGGACCGAAGCGTTGCTCTACGCCGCAGCGAGGCGGCAGCATTTAGTTGAAAAAGTCTTTCCGGCGCTGAAAAACGGGTATATTGTATTGTGTGACCGTTTTATTGACAGTTCCCTTGCGTATCAGGGCTATGCACGCGGGCTGGGGATTGAAGAAGTCCGATCCATCAATGAATTTGCCATTGAAGGCATTTGGCCTCATGCCACCTTTTATTTCGACATAGACCCAAGGGCCGGGCTTGAAAGAATTAATTCCAATAATGGCCGTGAAATAAACCGCCTTGACAGTGAAAGCCTGGAGTTCCATCAGAAGGTGAAGGAAGGCTATTTGAAGATTATCAGCCAGGATCCGGAGCGCTTCCAAATCATAGAGGCAGAAAAGGAGCTGGATAATGTGTTCAGACAAACAAAGGATAAGCTGTCTGGTATCGTTAATCGGCACACAAAATTGTAAAAGAAATTCACATATTCTGCAAAATGGGTATAATCAAATAAAAAGGGTGATTTTAAGATGAAGATGATTATTGCAGTAATTCAGGATAAAGACAGCAACCGTCTGCTTAATGCATTGGTGGATCACAATTTTCGTGCAACCAAGCTTGCCACTACTGGGGGCTTTCTAAAATCAGGGAATACAACATTCATGATCGGTACGGATGACATCCGCGTCGAGAAGGCACTCGAGATCATTAAAGAAAACTGCCAGTCCAGGGAGCAGCTTGTAGCACCTGTATCCCCAATGGGCGGAAATGCAGATTCTTATGTACCTTACCCTGTAGAGGTGGAGGTAGGGGGAGCCACTGTCTTTGTACTGCCTGTCGAGCATTTCCGCCAGTTCTAAAACCTGGCGGGATCTTCTTGATCGGCCGCTCGGTCCTTCTGATACTCATCCTTTCGTTACAATGGCTCTTACCTGGGAAGGCTGTCAAAGGCGCTGGTTTAGACCGGCTGTAAGCTGAAAAGGAAGACTGGCAAGGAGGGTTTACCATTAAAATCAACCAAGACTTACATGTGAAATTGGACAAGCTGAGACCCGAACAGAGGAACAGCCTGAGCGGAACCAAAAAGTTTGGGGATATGATTCAAAAACAAGATCAAAAGCTTCAATTGGAAGCATTAAATAAGCTGTTGTCTGAAATTGAAGGTTCTGGCGGAAGACTCCAGCGATCGCGGAATTTTAAGGACCTGGCGCGCTTCAAGAACCTGGTGAAGCGGTTTGTACGTGAGGCCGTTGATTTCGGGATGGAGCTGAACCAGTCAAACAGCTGGGATGCCTACGGCCAGAGCCGGACTTTAAAGACAGTGGAAACAATTGACCAGCTCCTGGTCGAATTGACTGAAGAAGTGATGAATAAAGAAAAGAGTTCCATTGATATATTAGGCAGAATCGGAGAAATTAAAGGACTGCTTATCAATTTATATACCTAACCTTAAGCGAGTGATGCTGAATGATCCGCAAGTGGAGTGAGCTTCAACAGATTCAGCCCCATGTATATAAGATGCTGAAGAACAGCCGTGTTAAAAACCGTGTGGCCCACGCCTATTTATTTGAGGGCGGCAGGGGCACAGGCAAAAAGGAGGCAAGCCTGCTCCTTGCCAAAAGCCTGTTTTGTGAACAGCCGGAGGATGGTGTCTATCCATGTGATGCCTGCCTTTCCTGCAGAAGGATCGAGAGCGGGAACCATCCTGATGTGCATGTTGTGGAGCCTGACGGACTATCAATTAAAAAAGAGCAGATTCAGGCCCTGCAAGGGGAATTTTCAAAAAAGGCTGTAGAATCCAGCCAGAAGGTCTACACCCTGCTCCATGCCGATAAAATGACGGCACAGGCAGCCAACAGCCTCTTGAAATTCCTAGAAGAGCCGCATAAAAATACAACAGCCATACTTGTGACAGAACAGGTCCAAAGAATCCTGCCTACCATCCTTTCAAGATGCCAGGTGGTAACATTCAAACCCTTATCCCCGGATTTATTCAAAGAATCTCTCCTGAATCACGGTGTAAATCAACAGAATGCAGCCATTATTTCAAGGGTTACCCAAAATTTGGAAGAGGGCCTTGCCATGAATTCTGATGATTGGTTTGCACAAGCCCAAAAATTAATGGTAAAATTATATGAAGTGTTAAGAACCAATCCTCTAAAGGCACTTATTTATCTTCAGGAAGAATGGTTTGCTCATTTTAAGGAGAAAGATCAGATAGATAGAGGATTAGACTTATTGTTCCTGATTTATAAAGATTTGTTACATGTTCAATTGGACAAGCGCAATCTGCTGGTTTTCAAGAGTTTAGAAAAGATGCTGGAACAGGATGCGCTGCTTATATCACCTAAACGGCTGGCAGAACAGATGTCAGCCATCCTCGAGGCCAAGAAGAGATTAATGTCCAATACAAATACCCAGTTAATGATGGAACAGCTGGTGTTGAATTTGCAGGAGGGATCCTCAATTGTTTGATGTAGTAGGCGTCCGCTTTAAAAAAGCGGGTAAAATATATTATTTCGATCCTGGTGAGCTTGATATACCAAAGGACGAATTTGTAATCGTAGAAACTGTGCGCGGTGTTGAATTTGGCAAGGTGGTCACAGCGAAGAAGCAGGTAGGAGAAAAAGACGTGGTCCTGCCCCTTAAAAAGGTCCTGCGCATTGCGGATACAAAAGACCGCATGATAGTCGAAGAGAACAAAGCAGCCGCCCAGGAGGCATATGGAACCTGTTGTTCCAAAGTGGAGGAGCATCAGCTTGATATGAAGCTGGTGGATGTGGAATATACCTTTGACCGGAACAAAGTAATCTTTTACTTTACGGCAGATGGCAGAGTCGATTTCAGGGAATTGGTGAAAGACCTGGCATCCATCTTCAGAACAAGGATCGAGCTGCGGCAGATCGGCGTACGGGATGAAGCAAAAATGCTCGGCGGAATCGGTCCATGCGGAAGGATGCTGTGCTGCTCGACATTCCTTGGGGACTTCGAGCCGGTTTCCATTAAGATGGCAAAGGACCAGAATTTATCCCTCAATCCGACCAAGATTTCAGGTTTATGCGGACGGCTTATGTGCTGCCTGAAATATGAGAACGATGAGTATGAATCAGCAAAAGAACAGCTTCCTGATATCGGGGAGATGATCAAGACACCAAATGGCAAGGGCAAGGTAGTAGGGCTCAATATTCTAGAACGCGTACTTCAAATTGAATTGATCGAACAAGAAAAAAGAGTATTAGAATATACTTTAGATGAAATTCTAAAAGAGGGAGCCGTTTCTATACAAGCCACAGATTATTAAGGTGGTGAGTGCGTGGACAAGAAAGAGATTTTTGATTCTGTGAGCAGCATGGAGGAGCAGATTGGTCATTTATATAAACAGCTTGGTGAATTAAAGCTTCATTTGGCAGAAATTCTCGAGGAAAACAATTCATTGAAACTGGAAAATGACCACTTGCGCCGCCATCTGGACCATAGAGCCAAAACAACGGATGTTAAAGAAAAGAATTCAGTAAAGAAAAAACCTTCCGCGCGGTCGAAGGGCGAAAAAATGCTCGATGTAGGAGAAGGATATGATAACCTTGCCCGCCTCTATCAGGAAGGCTTCCATATCTGCAACCTGCATTTTGGCAGCCCCCGAAAAGATGGAGATTGCCTGTTTTGCCTGTCCTTTCTTAATAAAAAATAGTTCCAGGGTCTGGCTTTCGAAAAAAGAAGGCCAGGCCTTTTTTTATAAGGCTGCAAAATAGCCTTAAGAACATAGCAAAAAATCAGGAGGATTATCGTGTATGCTTGAGTTAAAAGGAGATGAGCGGCTGGACTACCTGCTTGCTGAAGATCTGCGGATCATCCAGAGCCCCTCAGTTTTTTCTTTTTCATTAGATGCGGTGCTTTTGGCTAAATTCATCAGAGTGCCCTTTCATAAGGGAAACATTGTGGATTTATGCACTGGCAACGGTGTGATTCCCCTGCTTCTAAGCACGAGGACAAAGGGGAATATCACGGGAGTTGAAATCCAGGAGCGGCTGTATGATATGGCTGTAAGGAGCATTGAGTATAACTCCCTGACATCTTCAATCCAGATTATGCATGGCGACATCCGGGAAATCCCAAAAGAGATCGGTTTTTCCCGCTATGATGCCGTAACCTGCAATCCACCCTATTTCCCTACTCCTTCACAGGAAGAAATCAATAAGAATGAGCATTTTGCCATTGCCAGGCATGAAATTTATTGTACGCTCGAGGATGCGGTGAGAGTCAGCAGCCAGTTATTGAAACAGGGCGGAAAAGCGGCGTTTGTCCATAGGCCGGGACGCCTTCTCGATATCGTTGAACTGATGCGGAAGTACAGGCTTGAGCCCAAAAGGCTGCAGTTCGTCTACCCCAAAGAGGGGAAAGAGGCGAATACCCTTTTAATAGAAGGGATTAAGGATGGCAGCCCCGATTTGAAGATCCTCCCTCCGTTATTTGTTTATGGGAGCAATGGTGAATATACTGCAGAAGTAAAAAGGATATTATATGGAGACAAGTAAGCATTTTTTTTATGTGTTAGAGTGCCGGGATGGAAGTTTTTATGCGGGATATACTAACGCATTGGAAAAAAGGATCAAGGCCCATAATGACGGCAAGGGGGCAAAATACACAAGAGGCCGCGGACCAGTCAGGCTGATTTTCAGCCAGGAGTTTAAGGAAAAGAGCGATGCCTTGAAGCTTGAATATCGATTCAAGCAGCTAAGCCGTCTAAAAAAAGAAACATTTATAAGAGAGGGGGTGGCAGGTTTTGATATGGCAGCAGAAGAGTTTTGAAAAAGAAGGCCTGGAAGGCGCCTTGTACCTTGTGCCTACTCCAATTGGCAACCTGGAGGATATGAGCTTCAGGGCAATCAGAATCATGAAGGAAGCCGATTTGATAGCAGCCGAGGATACGAGAAATACAAAGAAGCTTTGTAATTATTTTGAAATCGATACTCCCATCACAAGCTATCATGAGCATAATAAAGAAAAAAGCGGCCCTATGCTGCTTGAAAAGGTTAAAGAGGGTAAGGTGATTGCGCTGGTAAGTGATGCGGGCATGCCCATCATCTCTGATCCAGGGTTTGACCTTGTAGAAACAGCCCTGGAGAATAGGCTGACCGTTATCCCCCTTCCAGGGGCAAACGCGGCGTTGACTGCACTGGTTGCCTCTGGCCTAATTCCCCAGCCCTTTTATTTCTACGGATTCCTCAGCCGCTCGGCCAAAACCCGTAAGAGTGAATTGGAAGAGCTCAGAAAGTTAACGGCAACATTCATTCTTTATGAGTCGCCGCACCGGCTGCGCGAGACACTGCAAACCATGCTTTCCATTCTTGGGAACAGGAATATTGTATTATGCCGGGAGCTGACAAAGAAGTATGAAGAATTCATAAGGGGAACGATAGAAGAGGCGCTTGTATGGGCAGAAAGCGGTGAGGTGAGGGGAGAATTCTGCGTGATTGTCGAGGGAAATCAACATACTGAAAAAGCACCTCCGGATTGGTGGGAGCCGCTGACCATAACCGAGCATGTTACTTTTTATATAAATAATAAGGATATGACATCCAAGGAAGCCATCAAACAGGCAGCTAAAGACAGAAATCTGCAAAAGCGGGATGTTTATAACGAATTTCATATTAAGGAATAATAAAACCACAATCTTTTAGAAAAGCTGTTTTTTAAAAGATTGTGGTTTCTTATGAGTTCAATGAAGCAATTTCAGTGATAAACAAGGATAATAGTAGCGTAAGGTGGAGACTCCTGTTCCAGCTCCGAGACTTTTACCCTCGAGTCATAAGTCAAGCAGTCCATAGGAAGAAGACCGCTTCCTATGGACTCCTCGCCTTATGCTTGGCTAACGCATAAGTGCGACTAAGCTTCTGTCACAGCAATCGCTCGCCAATCAGCAATTCTTCTTTATCGGGTCTCTGCCTGCCTAACTACTTCAATTTCACAACTTGCAAATGCGAACCATGTGCTTTTGAAGACATTATATTTAGCAGGCACCGTTCTCCGCATTTCCTGATCCAGCTGCGAACTGAGACCCTCGAGTCATAAGCCAATCCGTCTATGGGGAGAAAAGCACTCCCCACAGTCGAATCGACTTATGCTTGTCGGGTCTCTGCCTGCCTAACTACTTCAATTTCACAACTTGCAAATGCGAACCATGTGCTTTTGAAGACATTATATTTAGCAGGCACCGTTCTCCGCATTTCATTGCGGGAGCAGCGGGACAGGTGAGACCCCGCAGGCGAAGCTGAGGAGGCTCACCGCCCGCCCCGCGCAGGTAGAGTGCCTGCAGCGGAAATCATCCTTCATGTCTAACAGCCATAGTAATGCGAAAATATCCTTTAAAAAAACGCGAAAAAAGGCCTGTTTACGGTTCAATACCGTATACAGGCCTCTTTTATCTATATTATTTGGCAGTGCTTAGGCTGTCCTGAATTTCTTTTAGTAATTGCTCTGCACCTTCAGGGCTTAAAACGAGCTTGCCGCCAACCAATGACAGATTGCGGTCAGAAACTTCACCAGTCACCTGGCAAGTCATGTTTGGCTTGTATTTCTTCAAGATGATCTTTTCATCGTCCACGTAAATTTCAAGTGCATCTTTCTCCGCTATTCCAAGTGTACGTCGAAGCTCAATCGGGATAACGACCCTTCCTAATTCATCAACCTTACGAACAATTCCTGTAGATTTCATGTTCATTACTCCTTCTTTTCCCTAAATTTTATACTCGATTTTCTCTATTTATGTATTCGTCATAATTCGACAAATTTTTCATTACCCTTTAATAGTACCAGACATTCCCAAAAACGTCAATTTATTTCCTGTTAACAAAAAAAGGAAATATACTTGAAATAAGAAACCCTTATATATCAAGGGTTATTTATCATTATACAAAAGAAAGATCATTTAGGAAACATGTAAAAGTGGAATTTAATATTTTTGTAATATAGTAAATTGGGATAATAATACTACTATTTACGACAATATTCGACAAAAAATTCGACATTTAAAGATGGATATTGTCGAATAAAGACTTAACCGATGAAATTTTAGCGAGTGGTGGAAGGTAAAAAGTACTATGAAAAAATAATGTATTTGTCATATTAACATTGATTGAAGCTGTACCTTCTTTCCACGAGCTGCAATATAACAAGAGGAGAGTAAAAGCAGAGGAACCAATCATATGAAGAGGTATATTTATATATGGCAAAAGGCTAGACTTATTCCGAGCATACTATGCCTTAAGCTGCAGGCATGTCTGTCAATTCACCATAAAACCATGCGTTCAGCACTATTTACTATTCCAAATAGATACTAACATGTCATAATAGGAAAAGACCCTTTATGAATTAACTATCTGCTATATTACTCTTTATTGGAGGTAAGGAAATGAGAGATAATTTGAATACATTTTATCTGACTACACCCATTTATTACCCAAGCGGTAATCTACATATAGGCCATGCCTATACAACAGTTGCAGGAGATGCAATGGCCCGTTATAAACGGCTGAGAGGCTATGATGTCATGTATCTTACAGGAACAGATGAGCATGGACAGAAAATACAAAGAAAAGCTGCAGAGAAAGGCGTAACTCCCCAGGCGTATGTAGATGAGATTGTGTCAGGTATTAAAGAGCTGTGGCAAAAGCTCGATATTTCATATGATGATTTTATCCGTACAACGGAGGACCGCCATAAAACAGTTGTAGAAAAAATCTTTAAGCAGCTTCTAGATCAAGGTGACATCTATCTGGATCAGTATGAGGGCTGGTATTGTACTCCGTGTGAATCCTTCTTTACTGATCGACAGGTTGAAAACGGTAATTGCCCGGATTGCGGCCGTCCGGTGGAAAAGGTTAAGGAAGAAT
Source organism: Paraperibacillus marinus (assembly GCF_046237605.1). GTDB lineage: Bacteria > Bacillota > Bacilli > Bacillales > DSM-1321 > Paraperibacillus > Paraperibacillus marinus. Next base: position 43,814 of record NZ_CP143542.1, read on the forward strand.
CCTATTTCTTTAAAATGAGCAAGTATGTAGACAGGCTCCTGAAATATTATGAAGAAAACCCTGACTTCATCCAGCCTGAATCCCGAAAAAATGAGATGATCAATAACTTCATCAAACCAGGACTGGAAGATCTGGCCGTATCACGTACTACCTTCGACTGGGGTGTCAAGGTTCCTGGTGACGCCAAACATGTCATCTATGTCTGGATTGATGCGTTATCCAACTATATTACGGCACTCGGATATGGAACAGAGAATGATTCTAAATACTTGAAATACTGGCCGGCTGATGTACATCTGGTTGGAAAGGAAATCGTCAGATTCCATACCATTTATTGGCCGATCATGCTGATGGCGCTTGATCTCCCGCTGCCTAAGAAGGTTTTTGCACACGGCTGGCTGCTAATGAAAGACGGAAAAATGTCCAAATCAAAAGGAAATGTTGTCGATCCGGTGACTCTCATTGACCGCTACGGCTTGGATGCACTGCGTTATTATCTGCTGAGAGAAGTCCCATTTGGCTCTGACGGTGTTTTCACTCCTGAAGGCTTCGTTGAGAGAATCAATTTTGATCTGGCCAATGATCTTGGCAACCTGTTGAACCGGACAGTGGCCATGATTGAGAAATATTTTGATGGCGTCATACCGGCTTATACAGGTTCGCCTGGTGAATTTGACAAGCAGCTGCTTGAAATGAATCAGACTGCGGTAGAAAAGTATGAAACGGCCATGGAAAATATGGAGTTTTCAGTTGCTCTTTCAACCGTGTGGCAGCTTATCAGCCGAACTAATAAATATATTGATGAAACAGCTCCGTGGACCCTTGCGAAGGATGAGGCTAAACGGGGGGAATTGGCTGGCGTGATGGCTCACTTGGCTGAATCACTCAGAAGGTCAGCTGTCCTATTGCAGCCGTTCTTAACAAAAACGCCGCAAAAGATCTTTGCACAGCTGAATGCCTCAGAAGAAAGCCTGCAATCGTGGGAAAGCCTGGAGAGCTTTGGTATTATACCAGAAGGAACCAAAGTTGCAAAAGGAGATCCCATTTTCCCTAGGCTGGACCTTAATGAAGAAATTGAATATATCCGTAACCAGATGCAGGGAGACTCTCCTAAAGCAGAGGAAGACAAACAGGCTGAGACTGCCCCTGAAACAGAAGAGATCTCAATCGATGATTTCATGAAGGTTGAACTCCGGGTAGCGAGGGTAATCCATGCTGAGCCTGTGAAAAAGGCAGATAAACTGCTGAAGCTGCAGCTCGACCTGGGCTATGAAAAAAGGCAGGTGGTCTCTGGTATCGCCAAGCATTACAAGCCTGAAGAGTTAACAGGGAGAAAGGTAATCTGTGTGACAAATTTAAAACCTGTTACATTACGCGGTGAATTGTCGCAGGGAATGATTTTGGCGGGCGAAAAAGATGGCATTCTGTCACTGGCTACTGTTGGGGAAGAGCTTGAAATTGGTGCCAAAGTTAAATGATTTTTATTTCAAGATAGCAAAAGGAGTGTTTCACGTGAAACACTCCTTTTTATTTTGCCCGTTATATAAGGTTTGAAGGATAGAACATAAAATATAGAATCGTATCGTACTATATAAAAGAAAATCTTCGAAAATGCAAATCATTAGGAAATGAACTATAAAATATGTAGAATAAAGAGAAATTCTCATGGGTCAATTGTAATGTAATTGTTACAAAAATGTGACACATGATTGGCTGGTTATTTTATAAAATAAATGCGAGGGAAGGAAGATTTGATCTATGCTCTTTGATACGCACGTGCATCTGAATGCAGAACAATTCAGCGATGATCTGGAACAAGTGATAGAGAATGCAAAGGCAGCAGGAGTATCAAGAATGGTAGTTGTCGGCTTTGACCGCCCAACCATAATCCGTGCCCTGGAACTGGCTGAACAGTATCCGTTTATTTATGCAGCCGTGGGATGGCACCCTGTGGATGCGATTGACATGACAGACGAGGATCTGACGTGGATTGAGGAGCTTGCCGGCAATCCAAAGGTTGTGGCGATCGGCGAGATGGGGCTTGATTACTACTGGGATAAATCACCTAAGGATATCCAGAAGGAAGTCTTCAGAAAACAGATCCGCCTTGCAAAAAAGGTGAAGCTGCCAATCATTATCCACAATAGGGAAGCGACAGCTGATATTGTAGAAATCTTAAAGGAAGAGGATGCAGGTGAAGTGGGCGGCATTATGCATTGCTTCAGCGGAAGTCCTGAAACTGCAAAAGAATGTATAGAGATGAATTTTTACATATCCCTGGGCGGGCCGGTTACATTCAAAAACGCTAAAAAGCCTAAAGAAGTGGCAGATGCAATTCCCCTCGAAAAGCTGCTGATTGAAACAGACTGCCCGTATCTTGCTCCGCATCCATACCGTGGTAAGCGAAATGAGCCAGCTTATGTGAAGCTGGTAGCAGAGCAGATTGCCGAAATAAAAGGCATCACTTATGAAGAGGTGGCTGAGGCAACTTACAGGAATGCACAGAAATTATTCAGCATAAATTGACATCAAAACTTGTCAGGTTATACCGAGGCTTGTCCTAAATGAACCCAATAACAAAAAGTTCTACAAGTCTTGATGCCTTCATAAGCTGATTGTGTCGATAAGTCATACTTTTCTTTTTGAATAAGAGTAGTCATAATGAAGTTGCCTTCAAACAGCCATGTTTGACAGTCGATCATTACTTCAAAAAAAATCACTGAATAGGAAGGGAGGAGTTTTTCATCGAGATCAGGAATATGAAAAACCTGTTTTCCAAATCTTTTTTTAACAAGCAGACCATCATCATCGCAGCGGCCCTTTTCGTAGCTGCAGCTTCTATCGGTATCATATATCACAGTACAAAGAAGACCGTTGCTGTCACACTTGATGGCAAACGAAAGGTAGTCAAGACGCACGCAGCCACCATAAACGATATGTTGAAAGATTTGGAGATAACTGTTCACGCAGAAGACTCTGTACATCCGAAGGCTAATACAAAAGTCGAGGAAAATTTAAAAATAACCATACAGTCGGCAAAAAAGGTGGATATCATCCAGGATGGTCATAAAAAGACCGTATGGACCACAGCCCGGACAGTGCGGGATTTCCTTAAGCAGGAAAATATAAAGGCAGACAGTAAAGACAAGATTAGCCCATCGCTAAATACCGCAATCATGAACGGCATAGACGTGAATGTACAAAAAGCATTTCCGGTAGCCATAGATATTGCAGGCAAAAAAAGCGAGGTATGGTCAACTTCGACTACGGTCGCTGACTTTTTAGAGCAACGGAACATAAAGCTCAATGATTTAGACCGGATTGAACCAGGATTAAATGAGCATATAAAACCAGGAAAAATGGTAAAAGTTGTAAGAGTGGAAAAAGTCACCGATGTGGTGGAAGAACCAGTGAATTTTGCTGTAGTCACTAAGAAAGACGCAAGCTTAAGGCGCGGCACAGAAAAGATCTTGACGGAAGGCAGGAATGGACTAATATCCAGGCAGTATGAGGTCATCCGCGAAAACGGGAAAGAGAAATCACGCAAGCTCGTCGCACAGAAGACAGTTAAACAAAAAAGAAATAAAATAGTAGCTGTAGGTACGAAAATATTATCGGCCCAGGCCTCTAGGGGCCGCCAGGAACAAGGGCCTTCCGGCGGCAGGGAGATATATGTCAATTCCACTGCTTACACAGCCAGCTGCAGCGGCTGCTCCGGTTTCACATCTACAGGTATTAATTTAAAAAGCAATCCAAACAGCAAAGTCATCGCTGTTGACCCAAGTGTCATCCCCCTTGGTTCAAAAGTATATGTCGAAGGCTATGGATATGCAGTTGCCGCCGATAAAGGCGGAGCGATCAAAGGGTATAAAATTGATGTATTCTTCCCATCAACAGCAGACGCCTACAAATGGGGAGTGCGGAAAATCAAAATAAGAATACTTAACTAAAAACCCGCAGAGGCCCAAAGCCTCTGTTTTTTTTGATATAATACCTAAAGCGAAGTCCGGTGCTTTTCAAATAAGAAAATATTAAAGTCACCATGCAGTACAGATTTAAATGAAAGACAAAATGATGTAGAAAAGCAGCCTTCCGAGAGGCATAAGGCAAGCGGCGGCAAAAGGCGTTCTTTGCCTTTAGCCGGTGATTGACATATGACCAAGGAAGGCAGGACGGAGCTGGCAGGATCTAAAGCGAAGTCCGGTGCTTTTCAAATAAGAAAATATTAAAGTCACCATGCAGTACAGATTTAAATGAAAGATAAAATGATGTAGAAAAGCAGCCTTCCGAGAGGCAAAAGGCAAGCGGCGGCAAAAGGCGTTCTTTGCCTTTAGCCGGTGATTGACATATGCCCGAGGAAGGCAGGACGGAGCTGGCAGGATCTAAAGCGAAGTCCGGTGCTTTTCAAATAAATAAATGTCAAAGGCACAATGTAGTGCGATTCATATAAAAGACAAGACCCGGCAGATAATCGGGCTGAAATTCATAATAATCAGCCAGTTGGACGGGTATAACAATAAAAGTTCATCGCTTTATCATACATTCACTTTCTGGTTAAGCAGCCTTAAAACAAAAGGCCGTGCTTCCAGTATTATTTATATAGACGATTGTACATCTCTTAAGGTTTCAGTCAGATGGAGGGAAAATGAAGATACAAGAAATCATAGTGGTTGAGGGCAAGGACGATACTGTTGCGGTTAAACGGGCGGTAGAAGCAGACACCATTGAAACGAATGGATCGGCCGTAGATGAATCAGTGATAGAACGGATACGGCTTGCGAGGTCCACCCGCGGAGTCATAATATTCACTGATCCTGATTTTCCAGGAGAGAAAATCAGGCATACTATTACAGAGCAGGTGCCTGGATGCAAGCATGCTTTCCTGGAAAAGGCCGAAGCCAGGCCGCGAAACGGCAGGGGAATTGGTGTGGAGCATGCAAGTCCTGAGGCAATCCGGGCGGCATTAAAGGACGCTTATCAGACGAACGTAGAGCATGACCCGGAAATAAGCCAGCAGGATTTATTGGATGCCGGCTTGATGGGAGGCGCAGGAGCAAAAGAGCGGAGAGAGCGGATCGGGAGAATCCTGAAGATTGGATATACAAATGGAAAGCAGCTGCAAAAAAGGCTGCAGATGTTCAGAATCTCAAGGGATGCTTTTTTGGAGGCTTTACAGCGCATGGAACAGGAGGGAAATCATGAATAAAGACATTGCCACACCGATTAGAACCAAGGCTATACTGGAAAAGCACGGATTTTCATTCAAAAAGAGCTTGGGGCAGAACTTTCTGATCGATACAAATATATTGAAGCGGATTGTGGACTTCGCTGGGCTTACCGAAGAGAGCGGAGCAATTGAAATCGGCCCGGGCATAGGGGCACTCACCGAACAGCTGGCCAGGAACAGCAAGAAGGTGCTGGCTTTTGAAATTGACCAAAGGCTTCTTCCTATCCTGGGAGAAACTCTGGAGCCTTATGAAAATGTAGAAATCATTCATCAAGATGTATTAAAGGCAGACCTCGGTGAAGTGATTCAGGAAAAGTTTGAGTCCGCCGCTGATTTAATGGTGGTGGCAAATTTGCCCTACTATGTTACCACTCCGATCATCATGAAAATCCTTGAAGACAGGCTTCCGATCCGGGGCATTGTTGTCATGCTCCAGAAAGAGGTGGCTGACCGTATTTCGGCTAAGCCGGGCACTAAGGAGTATGGTTCATTGTCCATCGCTATCCAGTACTATACAGAAGCTGAGACGGTTCTCATTGTTCCAAAGACGGTTTTTGTGCCGCAGCCTAATGTGGATTCGGCGGTAATCCGCCTTACCATGAGAAAAGAGCCGGCCGTACAGGTCAGCAATGAGGAGTTCTTTTTCACCATCACAAGAGCGAGCTTTGCCCAGCGGCGTAAAACGATCCTGAATAACCTGGTCAGCGGCTTTGATGCTGGAAAAGAAAAGAAGGACTTAATCATCACCGCCCTGTCAGAAGCCGGGATTGACCCTTCTAGAAGGGGCGAAACATTGTCCATTCAGGAGTTTGCCCTGCTTAGCGAGAAACTGCTTCAGTATTTTAAATAATTGGGACGGCCTGCAGCTGCAGGTCTTTTTTCTTTGGAAAAGGAGCGGAGCTGCATGTATCAATGATCTTTCTGGCCTTCCTGCCTGCGTCTTGCTCCGCTCTACCGCTGATTGTGTTTGTTCCTGCTCTTGTCCAGTTCACTCCCATGCATGGGCTGTGAGTAAAAAGATCATGTTTGTTTTTATGGGGAACATTCTGTATCTTCTGTGCGATGTATGGGTTCAACCTGTGTATTTCCCTCACATCTTCCCCGATTCTGCATAGCCTATCAAGAAGCAGAATTAGGTAAATGAGTGGCTGCGGGTGCCGGGATAACACAGGCCAGCCCTCCTAACCATGGGGTGAGGAGTATGAATATAGAAATCAATCAAATTGTAGGACGGAAATCCTTTAATTGCGATATTATGTTCCGCGTTATAGATTTTAAAGAAGACAGCAGCGGAAGGGTTCAGGTTGTTTTATATGGAGAGGATTTCCGGCTGATTGCAGATGCACCCATGAACGATCTTGTCTTGATGGGGCCCAGGGAACAGGATTTGCAGAGGCAGAAAAATGAAGCTCTCCTGGAAAAGTCCTATCAGTTATTTTCCCAGGATTATGAGCTGCTGAGGATGAAGCGGGAGTATGCAGCTACGAGTGAGTACCGTCACACAGGAGGTTACTTTCAGATGCCTGGCAGGGTCCTGCACCTTGATGGAGACCCAGCCTATCTGAAGAAATGCCTGGAGCTATACGAAAAACTGCGCATACCTGTATTTGGGCTGCATTGTAACGAAAAGGAAATGCCCAATAAAATTGTTCCGCTCCTGGAACTATATCGCCCTGATATACTGGTGATCACCGGACATGATTCTTATTCAAAGGCGAAGGGGAAATTCCAGGATATAAATGCCTACAGGCATTCCAGGCATTTTAGTGAGACAGTCCGGGAAGCCCGTAAGAAAATTCCCCATCTCGATCAGCTGGTGATATTTGCAGGAGCGTGCCAATCCCATTTTGAGTCATTGATCGGGGCGGGCGCAAACTTCGCCAGCTCCCCTTCAAGAGTGAATATCCATGCCCTGGACCCCGTCTATATCGTTGCTAAAATAAGCTTCACGCCTTTCATGGACAGAATCAATGTCTGGGAGGTATTGAGAAATACACTTACAGGGGAAAAGGGCCTTGGCGGCATTGAAACAAAAGGAGTACTGCGTACCGGCCTGCCATATAAGCCGGTACAGGAAGAAGAATAAGTGGCTCTCTTTTTAAGCCTCATAAATCAAAGCCCGGAAAGGAAAACATGGATTTTTCCCCGGGCTTTGCTGTGCCTGAACATACAAAATACGGATCCAGTCATATCATTTTTTGAGATGAGACTGCCAGCCGACGGTTCCATCTCAGCAGGGGAACGGCGAGTAAATGAGCCAGTTCGGCTAGTAAATTCTTTCCTTCGGATAGTAAATGGTGAGATCGGATAGTAAAGTCAGAAGTTTGGATAGTAAAATGGGGGGTTCGGCTAGTAAAGGTACCGGTTTGGCGAGTAAGGGGCAATTGACGCGGCCCCGAGACTTCCCTTTCAATAAAAATAAGGTCTTTTGATTAAAAACAGGATGCAGAAGCCAACAAAACATCAGAAAACGAGTGAAAAAGATAGAAGCCAGGGAAAATACCTTTTTAATCAGTATGGCGCTGCCACTAGATTATGGGAGACCTTCGCTGATTGGAATGGAGGATAGAACCAGGCATTAAAATAGGGATTGGGACATCCTCCTCCATTTACACGAACGTGCGCTGTATATGTTTGAGGAGTCTGCGGCTTACTCCGGACGAAGTGGACGAGCAATCCATAATGTAAAGAATCCTGCTGGGATGTATATATATTTCGACATAAAATACGCAGATTAAGAAAATAGATCTTTTATAAAACAGTGTAGATAATGGCATACATATTTTTCGACAAAATGGGTAAAGTAAAAATGTTGGTTTTTGTAATTTATAAAACTTAAAAAACCATTGACAAACAAATTTAAGAATTGATATAATTTATACTTTTGTTTGACTAAAGATAGGGATTTGTGATATACTACACTTAGTGAGGTGGACCTGAATGCCAAAAACTTTAGCTGATATTAAGATTGCCCTGGATTCAAATCTTGGGAAGAGACTTCTACTGAAAGCTAATGGTGGAAGAAGAAAGACGGTTGAGCGATTGGGAACATTAGCAGAGACTTATCCTTCTGTCTTTGTTATCGAGCTTGATCAAGATGAAAATGCATTTGAAAGAGTCTCCTACAGTTATGCAGATGTATTAACAGAAACTGTACAATTAACCTTCTTTGATGAAACAGCAGGAAGCGTGGCTTTAAGCGGGCAGTAAACTTTTGTTTGCTGCTTTTTTTTGTTCCGTTTTTTCGCTGTTGGACATAAGGGTTTATTTCCGTGCCGGTGAGCCTTTTTGACTTCGCCTCCGGGTTCTCATACCTTTCCCTTTTTGTTACCCATATAACCGCCTTAAATGCCTCATAGTATTCTATACCCGGCTTACATTAAAATAGTACATATATCAAAAAGTAATCTTTGTATTTGACTCTTTTCTAAAAGGTTGTGGATTTTAACGAAATCTGAAAGAAGATTTAATTATTAAGCAAGTGGACTTCCGCTTCAGGCGCGCGACTCCTGATCTGGCTGCCAGGCTTCCGACCCTCGAGTCATAAGCCAAGCCAGCCAGGGGAAGAAAGGGCACTTCACCTAGCTGGCTCGTCATATGCAAGGCTTTCGCATAAGTGCGACTAGGCTTCTGTCAAGCTTGCGCCCGCCAATCAGCAAGTCTGCTTTCGCTAACGCATAAGTGCGACTAAGCTTCTGTCTTCGCTTACGCCCGCCAATCAGCAAGTCTGCTTTCGCTAACGCATAAGGGCGACTAAACTTCTGTCTTCGCTTACGCCCGCCAATCAGCAAGTCTGCTTTCGCTAACGCATAAGTGCGACTAAGCTTCTGTCTTCGCTTACGCTCGCCAATCAGCAAGTCTGCTTTATCGGGTCTCTGCCAGCCATAAGATGGACAGTTTTAAACCGATTACCTGCTAAAAAAAGTTTTATTTGGCAGGCACCGCTTTCCGCTTTTCAATGCTGGTTATGAGGCTCACCGCCCGACCTGCGCAGGTGGGGTGCCTCCAGTGGAAATCCACTTTTTAATCAACAGCCACAATGTATGCGTAAACAGCCTTATATTTCTAATAAAACCCGCTGATGAAAAGGATCCATAAAGTCCAGACTATAAATGCCGCATGATCGATAAGGGGGTTTTTTGGATGGGCAGAAGAAACGGTCTGATGTCTGATGCATTCAAGGATGAGCTTGCTAAAGAACTCGGATTTTACGATGTAGTACAGCGCGAGGGCTGGGGCGGCATCCGGGCAAAGGATGCCGGCAATATGGTCAAGCTTGCTGTGGAAATAGCACAGCGCCAAATGCAAAAATAATTCAAAAACACATACCTGCGGCTTATGGAGCCTGCCTGGAAATCACAGCTTTCCAGGCAGGCTTCTTTTTGTAAAAGGCTCATTTTTTGGCGATATTTGCCCAAGGTGTTTGAATGCCCTTGAAAAAAGCTTTAGAATAAGCTTAAATATGTTAAAATGGACAAGAATTTGAGAACGTAAAGTAGGTGAAAATATGAAACTGATGGAGAAGGCACCTGCTAAGATAAATTTGGCTTTAGATGTGCTTTACAAACGTCCAGATGGATATCATGAAGTGGAAATGGTGATGACTACCGTTGACCTGGCAGACAGGCTGGAGCTTGAGGAACTTACCCGCGATGAAATCAGGATTATTTCACACAACAGGTTTGTTCCTGATGACAGCCGCAATCTTGCCTATCAGGCCGCCGCCCTTCTTAAGAGGAGGTACAATGTCCGGACCGGTGTCAGCATAACCATTGAAAAGCACATACCGGTTGCCGCAGGCCTTGCCGGGGGAAGTTCTGATGCTGCAGCAGCATTAAGGGGCTTGAACAGGCTGTGGCAGCTGGGCTTAAACCTGGATGAATTAGCGGGAATAGGTGCAGAAATCGGCTCGGATGTCCCTTTTTGTGTGTATGGAGGCACAGCCCTTGCTTCCGGCCGGGGGGAGGAGATCAAACATCTTCCCGCACCGCCTAAGTGCTGGGTAATCCTGGCCAAGCCTACCATCGGGGTTTCCACTGCTGATGTTTATAGGAGACTCGATGTCTCAAAGGCAGAACATCCCAACGTAAAAGAAATGGTTGCAGCCTTGCATGATTCAAGTTTTTCCGGAGTCTGCCAAAATGTCGGCAATGTACTTGAACAGGTGACTCTTCAGGTTAACCCGGAAGTGGCTCACATCAAAGACCAGATGAGGAGATTTGGGGCGGATGCTGTATTGATGAGCGGAAGCGGACCGACTGTTTTTGGGCTTGTCGAACATGAATCCAGACTGCAGCGGATCTATAACGGCCTGCGGGGTTTTTGTGATCAAGTATATGCAGTCCGCATCCTTGGTGAAAGAAACACGCTTGAATAAAACCGTATATTAATGTTATATTAATTAAAAATATTCGGTTTTAAAACGAGGTGCCGCATTTGAAATTTCGCCGTAGTGACAGACTTGTCGATATGACGCACTACTTGCTCGACCACCCATTCCAGCTTGTTCCCCTTACGTTCTTTGCCGATCGGTACGGCTCAGCCAAATCCTCTATAAGTGAAGATTTAACGATTATAAAGGAAACCTTTGAACAGCGGGGTATCGGACGCCTGGTCACTGTGCCCGGTGCCGCCGGGGGCGTTAAATATATAGTTAACAGCAATATGGATGAAGCAAGGGCATTCATCTCCAGAATGTGTGAGAACATTGCTGATCCTGGCCGTCTGCTGCCGGGAGGATATTTGTTCATGACGGATATCCTTGGTGATCCGCAAATGCTGAAGGGCGCAGGCAGGCTGATCGCCTCTGCCTATGCATATGCTTCAATTGATGTGGTGATGACAGTCGCGACAAAGGGCATACCGATTGCTTATGCCGCGGCAAGCTACCTGAATGTTCCTGTGGTGATTGTCCGAAAGGACAGCAAGGTTACCGAGGGATCGACAGTCAGCATCAATTATGTATCAGGATCTTCCAAGAGGATACAGACCATGGGACTTTCGAAAAGGAGCCTTGCTGAAGGCTCGAAAGTTCTTATTGTGGATGACTTTATGAAAGCCGGGGGTACGATCAATGGGATGATCAGCCTTCTGGAGGAATTCAATGCATCGGTTGCAGGGATTTCCGTGCTCGTGGAGTCGGAAAATGCCGAGAATAGGCTGGTCAACGATTACCTATCGCTGGTGAAGCTGTCCGATGTGGACGTCAAGGATAAAAAGATCACGGTCAAACAGGGCAATTATTTTGATAAGGCGGAGGAAAAATAATATGAAAACGGTTCATACAATACATGCACCTGCTGCTATTGGCCCCTACTCACAGGGAATCATTGTTAATAACCTATTTTTCAGTTCTGGCCAGATCCCGTTGACGGCAGAAGGAAATCTTGCAGCCGGGGATGTGCGCGATCAGACACATCAGGTGTTTTCCAATCTGAAGGCTGTTCTTGAAGAAGCGGGTGCCAGTCTCGAAACAGTGGTAAAGGCCACCGTATTCATCAAGGACATGAACGACTTTGGCGATATCAATGAAGTATATGGGGAATATTTCTCGGATCATAAGCCGGCAAGGTCTTGTGTGGAGGTTTCACGTCTGCCGAAGGATGTATTGATTGAGATTGAAGTCATTGCGCTCGTAAAATAATACGGGCGTTTTTTTTGTGGAAAAGGGGAGGAGCTGCATGTATCATGAGAGTTCCTTTCCTTGAATGGGCTGCGATTAGAAAGCTCATGGTTTTATTGGAAATTCCATCCTGTATCCAATTAGTCCTAATTTTTCTAAAAATTTTATTTTTTTAGAAGGAATTACTTAAAATGCGTTGAATTATTACTATAAGCTCAAAAAAGCTTGCCCTAAATAATTCAAGGTGGTGTAAGAAATGGAAGTAACAGATGTAAGATTACGAAGAGTAACTACCGATGGAAGAATGAGAGCGATTGCATCTATTACATTGGACAATGAGTTTGTTATTCATGACATCCGTGTAATTGACGGAAACAATGGCCTATTCGTTGCAATGCCGAGCAAGCGTACTCCAGATGGGGAATTCCGCGACATTGCACATCCTATTAACTCTTCGACTCGCAGCAAAATTCAGGATGCGGTATTAGCTGAATACCATCGTCTTGGAGAAATGGAAGTTGTTGAACTCGAAGAAGCAGGAGCTTCCTGATTTAAGGCAGATAAAAAAGAGTATAATACGCATCAAGAGCCTGCTTCCTAAGTAAGGCTCTTTTATTTGTTACCCTGGATTCCGCATTTGAAACCCCTGATTCCCCATTGTCTTCACTATTTCACCTGTTTGGTAAGATTCTGCTATTATTGAAAAATATTTGTACTTTTGTTAGTATCCTTGAAAACTACCGGCTTTTAAGATATATTCTTAATGGATAAAAAGGTAAAAACGGAGGCCTGTTATGAATAATCGCTATGCAGTTATTTTGGCTGCCGGACAGGGAACAAGGATGAAATCAAAGCTTTATAAGGTTTTACACCCTGTTTGTGGAAAGCCAATGGTAGAGCACGTAGTTGATGAAATAGCTAAACTTGATATAGAAGAAATCGTTACGGTCACAGGCCATGGAGCGGAGCTCGTAGAATCCACACTTGGATCCCGGAGCACCTATGTATTGCAGGAAAAGCAGCTGGGAACCGCCCATGCTGTCATGCAGGCGGAAGGCCTCCTGGCAGATAAGGACGGCACCACCCTGATTGTGTGCGGCGATACACCGCTGATTAAGTCAGAAACGATGGAAAGCCTTCTCAGACAGCACGAAGAAAGCGGTGCAAAGGCTTCTGTCCTCACTGCTTTTACTGAGAATCCGGCAGGGTACGGCAGGATCATCAGGAATGGTGAAGGCCTTGTTGAAAAGATTGCTGAGCATAAAGATGCCTCGGAATCAGAAAGGGCCGTAAAGGAAATCAATACAGGTACGTACTGTTTTGACAACCGGGCGTTGTTCGCGGCGCTGAAAAAGGTAACCAATGATAATTCCCAGGGGGAATACTACCTGCCCGATGTCATCAGCATCATCAAGGAAAACGACGAAACGGTTACAGCGTTCCAGACAGAAGATTTCTCGGAATCTCTTGGTGTGAATGACAGGGTGGCCCTTTCCCAGGCAGAAGCCATCATGAGGAAGAGAATCAATGAGAACCACATGCAAAATGGTGTCACCATCATCGATCCCGCGAATACTTATATTGACTCGGGCATTGAGATAGGCCGCGATACAGTCATTTACCCAGGCACCATGCTTTCAGGAAGCACGACAATCGGTGATGACTGCGTAATCGGCCCTAGCACTGAAATTAAAGATTGCGCTGTGGGGAATAATACGGTTATCCGACAGTCAGCGGCACATGAAAGCAGCATCGGATCAGATGTGAACATTGGGCCGTTCGCCCATATCCGTCCTCAATCCGATATTAATGATTCTGTGAAAATCGGCAATTTTGTCGAAATCAAGAAGGCAGTATTCGGCAAAGGCAGCAAAGCTTCTCATCTTAGCTATATCGGCGATGCCGAGGTAGGTGCTGACGTCAACATCGGCTGCGGTTCCATTACAGTCAATTATGACGGAAAAAATAAGTTCCTGACCAAGATAGAAGATGGAGTATTCATAGGCTGTAACTCCAATCTGGTGGCACCCGTGACAATAGGCGAGGGAGCCTATGTGGCAGCCGGATCCACCATAACTGAAGATGTCCCAAGTGATGCACTTTCCATTGCCCGCGCACGCCAGGTAAATAAAGAAAACTATGTCCAGCAATTAAAATTTAACAAATAACCACTGGAGGTCCAGCATGTCTAATCAGTACCTTGATCCAAAAATGAAAGTTTTCACACTCAATTCCAACCCGGGATTGGCATCGGAAATTGCGAAGTTTATAGGCGTGGAGCTTGGGAAATGTTCAGTTACACGTTTCAGCGACGGAGAAATACAAATCAATATCGAAGAAAGCATCCGCGGCTGTGATGTATTTGTCATCCAGTCGACCAGCGGCCCTGTTAACGAACATTTAATGGAATTATTGATTATGATAGATGCATTAAGACGTGCATCCGCTAAAACCATCAATATTGTGATGCCTTATTACGGATATGCCCGCCAGGATAGAAAAGCCCGTGCCCGCGAGCCGATCACAGCCAAGCTTGTAGCGAACCTTCTTGAAACGGCTGGCGCTAACCGTGTCATCACGCTGGATCTGCATGCTCCGCAGATACAAGGATTCTTTGATATCCTGATTGACCACCTCATGGGTGTACCGATCCTTGCTGATTACTTCAAAACGAAGGACCTGAAGGACATAGTCATCGTTTCACCTGACCACGGCGGTGTAACCCGTGCCAGAAAAATGGCTGACAGGCTGAAAGCGCCGATTGCCATTATTGATAAGCGCCGTCCGCGTCCAAATGTGGCAGAAGTCATGAATATTGTCGGGAATATTGAAGGGAAGACCGCCATCCTCATTGATGACATCATTGACACAGCAGGGACCATTACCCTTGCCGCCAATGCCCTTGTAGAAAACGGAGCATCAGAGGTATATGCATGCTGTACCCATCCAGTCCTTTCCGGACCGGCGATCGAACGTATAAATAACTCGAAGATCAAAGAGCTTGCGGTGACCAATTCCATCGCTCTTGCAGATGAAAAGAAAATCGGCAAGATTGTAGAACTGTCAGTAGCACCTTTAATCGGAGAAGCCATCATCCGCGTTCATGAAGAACAATCAGTAAGTACATTGTTTGATTGATGAATCATTATGAAGCCTGCCGGCTGCTTCGGCAGGCTTTTTTGCCGCCCATTTTTTCTTCTGCCTCCTGCTAAAGAGGTCTCTATGTTTAGATAGAGACCAGTTAGGGAAACGTAAAAGTATGTGCAAAAATACTTATTCGGGAAGGTGAAAGTTTATGAGCAGCAGTTTGACTGCAACAGAACGTAAGCAGCATCGTAATTCCTATTTAACTGATATCAGAAGTAAAGGAAGCATCCCGGCAGTTGTATATGGCAGAAAGAAAGAAAGCAAAGCCATAACTGTAAACAATGCAGACTTAATCAAGACACTTAAAGAGGTCGGCCGCAATGGGATCATCTCACTTGAGCTCGATGGAAGTTCCCAGCAGGTTATGCTGACTGACTATCAGACAGACCCGCTTAAAAATGAAATCCTGCATGCGGATTTCTTATATATTGATATGTCAGAATCTATTAATGCCACTGTGCGCCTTAATCTGACAGGTACAGCTCAGGGAGTCAAGGATGGAGGAGTCCTGCAGCAGGCGCTTCATGATTTGAATATCTCGGCAAAACCTCAGGAAATTCCTGAGGCGATCGAAGTGGATGTCACAGATAAAGTGGTAGGCGATACCATTTACGTAAGTGATATCAAAAATAGCTACAGCAACATTGAGATCAGCCATCAGGATGATGAGGTAATTGCCAGCATCCTTCCGCCAAGGCAAGAGGTGGAAATCAGCACCGGTGAGCAGCAGGACGGCGGAACACCTGAAAATGAAGAAGGCAGAGAAACAGAAGCATCAGAAGACTCTAAAGCTGAATAAAGCAAGTGCTGTTTAAATAAGCTATAATAGACGTACCCTTATATGGGCTGCGTCTATTTTTGATGTCTTGATGCTTAAATTATGTTATGGAGTGTTGAAGATGAAATTAATCGCCGGCCTCGGCAATCCGGGGAAGCAGTTTGATAAAACCAGGCACAATATTGGATTTGAAGTGATAGATGAATTGTCCGCCAAGTGGGGTCTGCCCTTAAACCAGTCAAAGCATAAAGGTCTATATGCCATGGGGATGGTCAACGGGGAGAAGGTTATTCTTTTGAAGCCGCTGACATACATGAACCTCTCGGGAGAGTCTGTATCGGCTGTTCTCGGATTTTATAAACTATCTGTTAAGGATCTTGTGGTTATTTATGATGATCTGGATCTCCCGCTCGGAAAACTCAGGCTTCGCCAAAAAGGCAGTGCGGGAGGGCATAATGGAATGAAATCCATCATTTCTCACCTTGGCACCCAGGAATTCAACAGAATCAGGATGGGGGTAGGACGCCCTCAGGATGGGAGAAGTGTACCGGATTTTGTTTTGAGCAGGTTTTCACGCGAAGAAGAAGCAGAAGTGAGCAAAGCGGTTGATATTTCTGCAAAAGCCTGCGAAAATTGGTTAAACAATGATTTTTTAAAGGTAATGAATACATTTAATGGATAATATATTAGCATGATCCCTATCTGTTATGGATACCGGAATACAGAAGCCTAAGTTTTTTAGCACTGTTTGTTTAATTTGCCCTGTCTGGGTTCATACTACCAAGTAGACTACCAAGCAGGGGGATTTTATATGGCTTTCCATTATAAATGCCGTCATTGCAGCACAAGCATGGGAACGATAGATGAAATACTCATTGATTCTGAGCGCTTGGGATTCCATGCACTGACAAGCCAGGAACGGCAGGAAATGATACAGACCGCCGAGAATGGCGACTATCATGTACAGTCCATATGCGAGGACTGTCAGGAAGCGCTCGAACGCAATCCCGGGATGCACCAGCAAGACTATTTAATTCAATAAACCAAAAGCTTTGGAGGACCTCCAAAGCATTTTTCTGTTTAAAAATATGGCTCTTTTTAAAATATTGTTGTTTTTTATAAGTTCTGCAAGGTGACTTTATTGTTTAACAAAGGCGACTTCCGCTTCAGGCGCGGGACTCCTGATCCGGCTGCGAGACTTTAGACCTGCAAGTCTAAGTCAATCAGTCCATGGGAAGCAGACCGCTTCCCACAGCCTGCTCGCCTTATGCTTGGCTTTCGCATAAGTGCGGCTAAGCTTCTGTCTTCTTTAACAGGTCGCTGCTTTTAATTTAGTTAATGGGTTCTATAAAATTTGCGTCTTTATTATGCACCCATTAATTTCGTTTGAAAACCACCGTTTTCCGCCTTTCTTGGAGCAGCGGGACAGGTGAGATCCCGCAGGAAAGGCCGAGGAGGCTCACCGCCCGCCCCGCGCCAAAGCAAGCGCCTAGAGCGGAAATCAGCTTTCATGTCCAGCGGCTGCAAGATTTGCAAAACAGATTATATAAAAAATCATTTCCAAACAATGTTGATTACAGCGGGCAGTATTCGCTGCCATCAATCGGTTTTCTAAGTGCAATATTTTCAAAATATAATATAAAAAGCTTTCTAACGGAAAGGAGGATTGGCCAAATGAATGATCTGCAGGGTTTACTTAAAGACAATGATGATGTGCAGTCGCTGCTAAGCGGCCTGAAGGAAGGGTTAAGGGAACAGATGGCAGCGGGTCTGTCCGGATCATCTCGCTCCATGCTGATTTCATCTGTTTATACCGAAAGACAAAAGCCTGTCCTCGTTATTACTCATAATTTGCTGCAGGCACAAAAGCTTTATGATGACTTAAGTGCTTTTCTGCCTCAAGCCGACTTATTTTTATATCCTGCCAATGAGCTGATGGCTGCTGAACTGAGTGTTTCAAGCCCGGAGCTAAGAGCGCAGAGAATCGAGGTCCTTAATCACTGGTCACAGAACCAGGGAGGGATTGTCATAGCGCCGATGGCAGGAGTGCGTAAGCTTCTGCCTCCAAAGGATGTGTGGAAGAAATTTCAGCTGTCCTTCCAGACGGGAGAAGATATCAATCTTGAGGAAACCCTCTCCAGGCTGGTTTCCATGGGGTATGTGAGGTCTGAAATGGTTTCCTCCCCTGGTGAATTTTCACTTCGCGGGGGAATTTTGGACATATATCCGCTGACTGAAACGAATCCTATAAGAATCGAACTATTTGATACGGAAGTAGATTCGATTCGTACATTTACAATTGATACACAAAGGTCACAGAAGAAACTCAAGCGGGTGGCCATAGGGCCGAGCACTGAGGCGCTGCTTCAGGACGAATCATTGGATAGGCTTATTGAACGCCTTGATTCAGGATTAAGCAGCAGTCTGAAAAAAATAAAGGACAGCAAGGCAAAAGAGCAGATGCTCCAGAATATCGGCCAGGAACTCGAGCTGTTAAGGAACGGCGCACGGCCTGAACATCTGTTCAAGTATCTGAGCCTGGCTTATGAAAGCACCGCTAGTTTGCTAGATTATCTTCCTGCTGATGGGATGGTTTTCATGGATGAAATCACAAGGATCCATGAAATCAGCGAAACCCTTGAAAAGGAAGAAGCAGAATGGTATACAAGCCTGCTTGGTGAAGGGCGGATCATCCATGATGTCCCACTCTCGCACCGGCTGCCGGAACTGCTGTACAGATCTAAGAATCCTTTGATCTATCTGTCTCTATTCTTAAGGCATGTTCCCTATACAAATCCGCAGAATATCATAAATTTCACATGCAAGCAGATGCAGAATTTCCACGGGCAGATGAACGTGTTTAAGGCAGAGATCGAGAGATGGAGAAAAGGAAATTATTCTGTCGTGGTATTGGGCCCGGACGAGGAGAGGATGAAGAAGCTCCGCAGGGTGTTTGAGGATTATGGGATTGAGGCTGCCGAGCTTGAGGACAGCAGCAGGATTCTTCCGGGCAGGCTGCAGATTGCTAAAGGGAGCCTCCACACAGGGTTTGAGCTGCCCATGCTGCGGCTGGCTGTCATAACAGAAAATGAATTGTTCAACAAGAAATCGAGAAAGCCGCCAAAGCGGCAGAAGCTGTCTAATGCGGAAAGAATTAAAAGTTACTCCGAGCTAAAGACAGGAGACTATGTAGTCCATGTCAACCATGGCATCGGCAAGTATCTCGGCCTTGAAACTCTGGTTGTCGGCGGTGTCCATAAGGATTATCTCCATGTGAGGTATCAGGGGACAGATAAGCTCTATATACCCGTAGATCAGATTGACCTCGTACAGAAGTATGTGGGTTCTGAAGGGAAAGAGCCGAAGCTGTACAAACTGGGGGGCAGTGAGTGGAAAAGGGTCAAAGGCAAGGTGGAATCCTCCGTACAGGATATTGCGGATGATCTCATTAAACTTTATGCAGCAAGGGAAGCGTCGAAAGGGTATGCCTTTTCGCCCGATACTGAAATGCAGCGTGAATTCGAAGCTGCCTTTCCCTATAGTGAAACAGACGATCAGCTAAGGTCCATCGTTGAAATCAAAAAGGACATGGAGCGTGAGCGGCCGATGGAGCGGCTCCTGTGCGGTGATGTAGGCTACGGGAAGACGGAGGTTGCCATCAGGGCTGCCTTTAAAGCCATCATGGATGGAAAACAAGTTGCCTTCCTTGTTCCCACTACGATCCTTGCCCAGCAGCATTATGAAACCATCCGTGAAAGGTTTCAGGATTTCCCCATCAATATCGGCCTGCTGAGCCGCTTCAGGTCCAGAAAACAGCAGAATGAAACGATCAAGGGGCTGAAGGCGGGGTCTGTGGACATTGTAATAGGCACCCATCGTATCCTCTCCAAGGATCTGCAGTACCGTGATCTCGGCCTCTTAATCATCGATGAGGAACAGCGGTTTGGCGTTACACATAAAGAGAAGATCAAGCAGCTGAAGACGAATGTGGATGTGCTGACATTGACAGCCACTCCTATTCCACGTACCCTTCACATGTCCATGCTTGGCGTGAGGGATCTGTCGGTCATCGAGACTCCGCCTGAGAACCGTTTCCCTGTCCAGACTTATGTGATGGAGTATAACGGAGTCCTTGTCAAAGAAGCGATAGAGCGGGAACTCGCAAGGGGCGGCCAGGTTTATTTCCTATACAACAGGGTAGAGGATATAGCAAGAAAAGCAGAAGAAATTTCCATGTTTGTGCCTGACGCAAGAGTAGTATACGCCCATGGCCAGATGTCCGAGAGCGAGCTTGAATCCGTAATGCTTGCTTTTATGGATGGTGAATATGATGTTCTGGTAAGCACCACCATCATTGAAACAGGGGTGGATATCCCGAACGTAAACACACTCATTGTGCATGATGCAGACAGAATGGGGCTTTCCCAGCTGTATCAGCTGCGCGGAAGGGTGGGCAGGTCGAACCGTGTGGCTTATGCGTACTTTACCTACCGCAAAGACAAGATTCTGACAGAGGTGGCAGAGAAGCGCCTGCAGGCTATTAAAGAATTCACTGAGCTTGGTTCGGGATTCAAGATTGCGATGCGCGATCTCTCGATCCGCGGTGCCGGCAATCTTCTCGGGGCAGCACAGCATGGATATATTGATTCGGTGGGTTTTGATTTGTATTCTCAGATGCTCAAGGAAGCAATTGATGCCCGCAAGACCGGTGAAGTGAAGGAAGAAAAGCCAGGAGTGGAGATCGACCTGGAGGTGGATGCTTATATTCCGGATGCCTATATTGCTGACGGCCACCAGAAGATTGAGATGTATAAGAGGTTCCGCGGCATTGAGACCCTGAAGGAACTCGAAGAACTGCAAAGCGAGATGCTCGACCGCTTTGGTGAATATCCTGAAGAAGTGGCACTCTTGTTCTTGATTGCCGAAACGAAGGTATATGCACTGAAGAATGGGGTAGAGCTGATCAAGCAGGCTAAGCAGGAGATCAAAATTATCATCTCGGAGAGGGCAAGCAGAGATATAGACGGCCATAAGGTGTTCCAGCTTGGCTCAAAGTACGGACGGGTAGTCGGTCTTGGCATGGAGGGTAATTCCTTGAAGATCACCCTCAACATTAAGAACACCGCCCAGGGTGTCTGGCTTAATATCATGTATGAGCTCATCCAGGGTTTGGAGGGAGCCAGAAAAGATGGCAGTGCGTCAGCGGCTTCCATACAACAGGAAAAAAAGTGAGGCATTCTGCCGCAGGCTATAACAGGCAGATTGGAAATGAACATCTAAGACGGGTTAATGCCCCTTTTATAACCCAGCGGCTTTTAAGTTCTTATGGAGCCCTGGAATAGATTAAAATCTGGCAGTAAAGTAAACGGCAAGAAGAAAAATTCCAGATAGTGTATAGAAGTTTGAAGATGAAAAATACTAAGGTCAATAACGGTGGAAATTCCAAAGTTTTCACCACTATCCAAATGATGAAAGAGAGGCAACATAAGATGAAAGCAACTGGAATCGTACGTCGAATTGATGATTTGGGAAGAGTTGTAATTCCAAAGGAAATCCGCAGGACTCTCCGCATACGAGAAGGAGATCCTCTTGAAATCTTCGTGGACAGGGACGGAGAGGTAATCTTAAAGAAATATTCGCCTATCAGCGAACTCAGTGATTTTGCAAAGGAATATGCAGAAGCTTTATATGACAGCCTGGGCAATCCCGTACTCATTTGTGACAGGGACACATTCATTGCTGTTGCGGGGGTTTCCAAAAAGGATTATTTAAACAAGAGCATCGGTGAACAGATGGAGAGAGCCATGGAAGACCGGGGTTCTATCCTTGAGACTTCTAAGGGACAGGTATCCATTGTAGATGGAAATACAGAGGATTTACAGGCTTATACCATCGGGCCGATCGTTGCCAACGGGGACCCGATCGGGGCAGTAGTGATCTTCTCCAAAGAATCTTCATTGGGAGATGTTGAGAGGAAAGCAGTTGAAACAGCTGCCGGATTCTTAGCACGCCAGATGGAATCCTAATTACATGTGAACAACCGAAAAAAGGCATCCACACGGAATGCCTTTTTTCATTTTGAATCAAGCCGGGTCCATAGGGAGTGCCGCAGTCTCCCTTAGGGCCTCAAGGACGGCGTATATGCTATAATAGGGGCATTATTGGAAGGAATTAAGGCACAAGGGGGCAGCTCCTTATCCGAAAAACCATTATCATCAACAGCAGGAAGTAGGAGAAATAGATGGCTGAAAGGCCGGATGACATATCAAGTACAGTGTTTAGAGGGGCGGCCATTCTGACTGCAGCTGCCATCCTGGTAAAGGTTCTCAGTGCCTTTTATCGAATACCTTATCAAAATTTGGCCGGTGACATCGGCTTTTATATCTATCAGCAGGTGTATCCGCTGTATGGCATAGCTCTTATTTTGTCCACCTATGGATTTCCGGTAGTTATTTCAAAGCTGATGGCAGAAAAACAGGGAAACAGCAAAGAAGCCGGAGAAATTCTGTATGTATCATTCCTCATTCTTACGGCAGTGGGACTTGCCTTTTTCTCAGCTATTTATTTCGGGGCAGGCAGTCTTGCAGCAGCAATGGGAGACAAACAGCTGACTCCGCTGCTTAAAATCAGTGCATTTCCGTTTCTGTTCATGCCGTTCATTTCGGCTGCAAGAGGAATGTTCCAGGCAGGCAATGACATGGTGCCTACCGCCGTGTCCCAAGTTTGCGAGCAGGCTGTCCGTGTATCATTCATCATCATTTTCACCATGGTTCTCCTGCGGGGAGGAGGGTCCATCTATAAGACAGGCGGCGGAGCCGTACTCGGTTCTGTCCTCGGAGCTGTCGGAAGTACCATGACGCTCCTCACCTTTTTATGGATTCGTAAATATCGAATTCCCATAAGGGTTCGTCTAACCCCCGAAAAGTTGAAAAAGGCTGCAGGATTGCTGCTTATCCAGGGGACAGCCTTCTGCCTCTCAAGCCTCCTGCTCACCCTGACACAGCTGGCAGATTCATTCAACTTATACAGCCTTCTCGTGGGTGCAGGCATGGAACCGGTGGATGCCAAGGGATTGAAGGGAGTCTTTGACCGGGGACAGCCGCTGCTCCAGCTGGGTTCAATTGCAGCGACTTCTCTGTCGATGGCCGTTGTCCCGCTAATTTCGTCTTCCCGGGCACAAAACGACATGAATTATCTAAAAGAAAAAATCAGGCTTTCCCTTAAGATTACCATCACCCTGGGTGCAGGAGCCGCAGCTGGGCTGATCTTATTAATAAAACCGGTCAATATCATGCTGTTTACAGACAGCAGCGGATCAGGGGCGCTGGCTATACTTGCCGCGACGATCCTCCCCGGTTCCCTGATCATGATCTTGTCAGTCATTCTGCAAAGCGTGGGCAGTCTGCGTTCTACCATCCTGATTATTTCAGCGGGACTGTTAACTAAGCTTGTTCTAAATATGGTGCTGGTTCCTGCCTTTAAAATTGAGGGTGCTGCCATGGCCACACTTTTCGCCTATGCTTTCATCCTTGGTGGTCTGCTTGTGTTGCTTTCCGGGAAAATGAAGCTGAAGCCTGGCAGAAAGAAGGATCTCGCTGCCTGGGTGTTCGGCTGTCTGGGAATGGCAGCTGCCCTCCTGCTGCACACCCTTTTGTTTAAGGAGCTTCAGCTGGCGGAAACAGGAAGGCTTGCAGCCAGTGTTCAGGCTATATCAGGCGTGGGAGCGGGAGGAATCGTATATATATGGATCATCGTTAAATCGGGAATTTTCCCAGAAAATGACTTGTCGCAGCTTCCCTTTGGAAGCAGATTGACTGTCTTGAACCATCATATAAATAATAAAAGGAGTTATGGCAGTGATGGCGAATGAAATAAAAGTGATTGGATTAGGAGCAGGGGACTTAAGCCAGCTGCCCTTCGGTATCTATAAGGAATTAAGGGAGGCTGGCAGCTGTTTCGTGAGAACGATGGACCATCCCGTGATTAAGGAGCTTGCTGCAGAAGGAATAACCTTTGAGAGCTTTGATTCGATATATGAAAAGCATGACAGATTTGAAGCGGTTTATGAGGAGATTTCAGAAATCCTGCTGGCTGCTGCAGAGAAACAAGATGTCCGGTATGCCGTCCCGGGGCATCCCATGGTCGCTGAGAAAACGGTTCAGCTTCTGCTTGAGAAGGGACCGGCAAGGGGTGCTGATGTGCGTATCGCAGGGGGCCAAAGCTTCCTGGATGCATTGTTTGCGGCTGCAGGATTTGATCCAATAGACGGGTTTCAGCTATTGGACGGAACAAGCCTGAGGGCGGAAGATATTATGATCAGCGGACATATCATCATTGGACAGGTTTATGATTCCTTCATTGCCTCAGAAGTAAAGCTTACTCTTATGGAAAAACTGCCGGATGATTATGAAGTCATTATCATAACAGCAGCCGGCAGCAGCAGGGAGAAGGTAAGGAAAGTCCGTCTATATGAGCTGGACCACGGAATGGAGCTTGATAACCTGACGAGTGTCTATGTGCCGCCTGTCAGGAAAGAAGAATTGTTTTACAGGGAGTTTTCAACTGCGCGGTCTATAATAGCCGCGCTTAGAGGGCCCGGCGGCTGTCCTTGGGATCAGGAACAGACGCATGAGAGCCTGAAGAAATATTTGATAGAAGAATCTTATGAACTGATCGATGCAATAGATGAAAAGGATGATGAGGCGATCATCGGGGAGCTCGGGGATGTCCTGCTTCAAGTTCTGCTTCATGCCCAGATAGGCGAAGACGAGGGCATGTTTTCGATTGCCGACGTGATCGAGAGCTTGTCTGAAAAGATGGTGAGGCGCCACCCGCATGTATTCGGGGGTTCAGCCGTCAAGAGTGCAGATGAAGCAGTAGAGAACTGGCAGAAGATAAAAGCCGAGGAGAAAGAAGCCCGGACAAGGAAAGGGCTGCTTGACGGAACCCCCAGATCCCTGCCGCAGCTACTGAAGGCATTGGATTATCAGAAGAAGGCATCAAAAGCAGGATTTGACTGGAAAGAGCCGGGCCCAATGTGGGAAAAGGTACTGGAGGAGATAGAGGAAGCCAAAGTTGAGATTGCGGCAGGAGATCCGGAACTTCTTAAGAATGAGTTTGGCGATATCCTGTTTGCCGTTGTCAATCTCTGCAGGTATTATTCCATTGATCCAGAGGCAGCTCTACAATCAACGAATAAAAAGTTTTATAACCGGTTCGCTTATATAGAGACCGCTATCCAGGAGAAACAGGGAAATTTTAAGGATTATACATTAGAACAGCTGGACGGGCTTTGGGAAGAAGCAAAAGATAAGGGATATTAACAGAGAAAGAGGGAATAGGGATGACGATGAGGCTCGATAAGTTTCTAAAGGTGTCAAGGCTGATCAAAAGGCGTACGATGGCTAAGGAAGTCGCTGACCAGGGAAGAATCACGATCAACGGCATCACGGCAAAAGCAAGCTCCAATGTGAAGGTTGGCGACGAAATGGAAGTCCGATTTGGCCAAAAGCTGGTAAAAGTAAAGATCGAAAAACTCCAGGAGAATACAAGGAAGGAAGATGCTGCAGACATGTATTCCATTGTCAGCGAGGAGCGGCTGGCTGATTAGCTTGTTCTATATTCCTCCTCTCTCACATAGATTTTTACAAAAGCTATTGTGAGGGATGTTAAATGAGCCAGTTTTATGAATCAAATGGTACTAATAATAAGTCCTCGATGCCAGATCATGATGTGATGATGAAAGGGAGGAGGCTCCTTGAAATCACAGGGGTGAAGCAGGTGGAAAGCTTTGATAACGAGGAATTTCTCCTGGAAACATCCATGGGTTTTTTATCTGTCAGGGGGCAGAACCTTCAGATGAAAAACCTGGATGTGGATAAAGGGATTGTTTCCATCAAAGGGAAGGTCTTTGACCTGGTGTATCTGGACGAGCAAAGCGGGGATAAAGCTAAAGGGTTCTTTGGCAAGCTGTTCAAATGACCCTGACTACTCAGTTTTATACTCTTCTCTCCATTATCGGCATGGGCTGTTACTTCGGTGCAGCACTTGATACGTACAACCTTTTCCTAAAGCGCTCAAAGAGAAAGAGCTGGGTGGTGTTCATCAACGATTTCCTTTTTTGGGTTGCCCAGGGCCTGATCATATTCTATGTTCTATTCCTTGTAAATGAGGGAGATCTGAGGTTTTATCTCTTTTTGGCCCTGCTATGCGGCTTTGCTGCCTATCAGGCCCTCTTTAAGAAAAGCTATTTGAGAGTGCTGAGGGCCGTTGTTTCCATCGTAAGGAAACTGTTCCAATTTTTAGTTAACCTGGTCCTTCTAATTGTCTTTAAACCAATCAGCTGGATCCTGCTGACCGCCGCCGCAATTTTGTTAACTTTGGCAAAGGGACTTTTTTCCCTTGCCAAATTCCTTCTAAAACCTTTATTATCTATTATAAAGGGACTACTAATACCCTTTTTCTGGATTGCGCGAAAATTGGGCGGATTCATGCCGAAGGCTGTCAAATCAAGGATATTGGAGTTCCTTCGAAAAGGGCGCCGCATTTTTCGGGCTATCGGAAGATCTGTGCTGGACCGGGTCAAAAGAACTAAAAAATAAATGAGGGGAGTGAGAGAGATGAGTGATTCTAATAAACGGAATGTTTCCAAGATAGATACTGATTATGTGACGCAGCAAGAAAAACAGATCCAAACCGTAGAAAGAAGAAAGCGGGGGCTTATCCGCAGGCTTACTGCCTTTGGAGTGATTGCCGCCGTACTGTCTTGTCTGCTCATATCCACTCTTGTATCTCAAGCGGCTGTCCTGGAACAGAAAAAAGAGCAAAGAACAAAGCTTAAGGGCGATCTCTCACGTCTTGAAAAAAGGGAGAAGGACCTTAAGGATGAAATTGTAAAGCTGAATGACGATGAATATATAGCTAAGCTGGCAAGGCGGGATTATTTCCTTTCTGACAAAGGTGAAATTATTTTTAATTTACCAAAAAAGAAAGAAGACAGTGACTCTTATTGACACTGTTTTTTTTCTTTAGCTATAATATAGAGTAAAGATGATTTTTTAAATTCTAAGGAGGAACATTTTTTTTATGTCAATCGAAGTAGGCAGCAAGCTACAAGGAAAAGTAACAGGGATTACAAATTTCGGGGCATTTGTGGAGCTGCCGGAAGGCTCAACTGGACTAGTCCATATCAGTGAAGTGGCGGACAACTACGTAAAAGATATCAACGACCATTTAAAAGTTGGGGATACAGTTGAAGTAAAGGTCATCAATGTTGAGAAAGACGGCAAGATCGGCCTGTCCATCAAAAAGGCAATCGATCGTCCAGAAAGTGCAGCCCCGGCATATACTCCACGCCCAAGACAGGGCCGGAGCAATGACAGCAGGGGCCGGGATAATAATCGCGGACCTAGAGACAGCTTCCGTCCCAAGGAGAATTTTGAGACAAAGATGGCTAAGTTTTTGAAGGATAGTGAAGACCGTCTGGCTACTCTTAAACGAAGTACTGAAACCAAGCGTGGCGGAAGAGGCGGAAGACGCGGATAACTTGCTGCTGAACCTAGAGTAAAGAAATTTCCGATGAGACTTTCATATAAATAAAGAAGCTGGCAGTCCCTGCAGCTTCTTTTTTTGCATACAAAAGCATAAAACAGGTATACCAGGAAGATCAATGAATGTGCACATGCAGGAAGCCTCCTGAAACATGCAGCTCCGCCCCTTTTCCACAAAAAAAACAGCATGGATTAGGATCCATGCTGTTTTTTGCGATAGCGGCAGAGGGGATCGAACCCCCGACCTCACGGGTATGAACCGTACGCTCTAGCCAGCTGAGCTACGCCGCCAAAATAATATGCCGAAGCACAAAATCTATCTTAACCAGAATGCAGAAGTTTGTCAATGAATTTTAAAACAAACGGAATTTTTAGAAATTACACTTTTTCTGACCGAAATACCGCAATGATTCTTTCCTTTTTGTTCTGCCGCCGGCTGTTTTTTATATAACAGGAAGGAGTTCCTGTAAAGATATGATTATTTTAAGAGAAAACAGTCGAACGTTTCTCTCAAACACTTTCTTGATTTTGACAAAAAACAAGGGCTGTCCCATTTATAATCAAAACATATCAAAAACAGGGAGTGTTGGGAATGGAAAAGGTAGAACGGAGTCTGGCAGATACAGTCACGGAGCTGAATATAAAAGACGCCAAAGTGGGCGCGGTTAACTGGTTCCAGGATCTGCACGCCAAATTGGAGGAAGTGATATTCAAGCGGGGCCTGCTCCTCGGGCTGATCGGCTTTCTGCTTGGAAGGGCACTGATCCTTTCCCAGCTGTCCCCATTCAGCATCCCCTTTTTCGCAGCGGTCTATATGATGAGGAGGGACAGGGCGCCGTTTGCTTTAGCCGGGCTGATTGCCGGAGCGGTAACCATCCATATTTCTAATGGGGTAGTAGTATTTGCCGCAGCCTTTCTCATGATGCTCCTGTATAAGATAAAAGAGCCGCAGGCCGCCGGGCGGTTTCAGGCGATAGCGCTCTATGTCTTTCTATCACTTTCAGCTGTAAGGGCAGCAGAGCAGCTTATCCTGGGCGGCAGCTTCAAGCTTTATGACGGTTTGATGATCGGGGTCGAAGCCGGCCTGGCCGCCATCCTTTCTCTGATCTTCGCCCAATCAATACCTCTAATTTCAATAAGGAGGAAAGCACATTCCTTTAAGACGGAAGAAGTAATAAGCATTATTATCCTGCTGGCCTCGGTTATGACCGGGACAATCGGCTGGACCATTTACGGACTCTCAATGGAACATATCCTCTCCCGCTATCTTGTGCTCCTATTTGCCCTCTCAGGCGGTGCGGCAATCGGTTCAACCGTCGGGGTGGTCACCGGCCTCATTTTCAGCCTTGCCAATGTTTCGAGCCTGTATCAGATGAGCCTTCTCGCTTTCTCGGGACTCCTTGGAGGCCTTTTAAAGGATGGCAAAAAAATCGGAGCATCCCTCGGGCTTGGGGTGGCAACCCTTTTAATTGGATTGTATGGAGAAGGGGTCACAAACTTAGCTCTCACCCTGTATGAAACGCTTGCTGCGATCACACTTGTCATGCTGACGCCTTCCGAATTGATTTTGAAGATTGCGAAGCATATACCAGGCACGGCTGAATATAGCAATGAACAGCAATTATATATGAGAAAGGTCAGGGATGTTACGGCAAAGAGAGTGTCACAGTTTTCCAATGTGTTTGAGGCCTTGTCCAATAGTTTCTCGCATGTGGACGGGCCGATCGAAGAAGACAGAGACGAGGAAAAGAGGGTTGACTATTTATTAAGCAATGTTACTGAAAAGACCTGTCAGACCTGTCATCGTAAGGAACACTGCTGGACCAGGAACTTTAATTATACCTATGAAAGCATGGGGGAGATTATGTATAGCCTGGAGGCTGGGGGAGGGCAGGTCAGCCCGAAGCTTGAGAGAGAGTGGAAAAAGAATTGCACCCGCTCTGAAAAGGTGATTGATGCCATTGCCCAGGAACTCTCTGCTTCCCAGGCAAGCGATAAACTGAAAAAACAGATTCAGGAAAGCCGGAAGCTGGTTGCCGACCAGCTGAAAGGTGTTTCGGAAGTGATGGAGGACTTTGCGAAGGAAATTCGAAGGGAAAGGAAAAATCACCATCTGCAGGAGGAGCAGATACTCGAGGAGGTCCGGAACTTCGGGCTCCCGATTAACGGGATTGAGATATACAGCCTCGAGCAGGGAAATGTAGATATTGACATAAGCACACCTTACTGCCATGGAAGAGGGGAGTGCGAGAAGCTGATCGCTCCGATGCTGACGGACATACTGGGAGAGTCCATCGTTGTGCATTCAGAGGACTGCGCCTCCTTCCCGGGGGGAACCTGTCATGTCACGTTCCGGTCTGCCAAGAAATTTACTGTGGAAACAGGGGTAGCCCATGCAGCGAAGGGAGGCGGACTTGTTTCAGGCGACAGCTATACTACCATGGATATCGGCTTTGGAAAGTATGCGATAGCCATAAGCGATGGCATGGGCAATGGGGAGAGGGCACATCATGAAAGCAGTGAAACCCTGCAGCTGCTGCAAAAGATCCTTCTCTCCGGCATTGAAGAAAAAATTGCCATCAAATCGGTGAATTCCGTCCTCTCTCTAAGAACCACAGATGAAATATTTTCAACCCTCGACCTCGCCATGATTGATTTGCATGATGCAAAAGCCAGATTTTTGAAAATATGTTCAATACCAAGCTTTATAAAGCGTGGCGATAAAGTGATCAAAGTCGAATCAGACAATCTGCCGATGGGCATGTTCACGGAATTTGATGTTGAGGTAGTGAGCGAACAGCTGAAGGCAGGCGATCTCGTCATCATGATGAGCGATGGAATCTTCGACGGACCGTCACACTTTGAAAACTTTGAGTTCTGGATGAAGCGGAAGCTAAAAGAAATGCAGACAGAGGATCCTCAAGAAATTGCGGATTTAATCCTGGAGGAGGTCATCCGCCGAAAGGGAAGCATTGATGACGATATCACGATTGTTACAGCGAAGGTGAATCATAACACGCCTAAGTGGGCTGCGATTCCGGTATTCTCCGGCAGGAAGAAAGCGCAGTAAGATACTCGCCCCTTTCCTTTTTGACAGGTATACATCTCTCTTATTTAGTCGAAGATGGAACTAAATAAAGCGAGAGGGAGTGTTCTTATGAATCCAGGTACTTTAAGACAAATTCTCCTCCTGACAGACGGCTGCTCAAATCATGGGGAAGATCCTTCTTCAATGGCTGCTCTGGCGAGGGAGCAGGGCATTGTGGTCAATGTAATCGGCGTGGTAGAACAGGATGTTATTGATGAAAAAGGAATGCAGGAAATAGAAGCCATTGCCCAGGCAGGCGGCGGCGTCAGCCAGGTGGTCTACAGCTCACAGCTTTCCCAGACCGTCCAGATGGTTACGAGAAAAGCGATGACCCAGACAATCCAGGGTGTTGTGAACAAGGAGCTTCAGCAGATTCTCGGGCGCTCTAAGTCCATTGAAGACCTTCCGCCGGAAAAAAGGGGCGAGGTGATTGAAGTGGTGGACGAGCTTGGGGAAACTGCGGGTCTCGAGGTGCTGGTTCTTGTAGATACCAGTGCAAGCATGAAGCACAAGCTGCCCACAGTAAAAGAGGCCCTCCTGGATTTGTCTTTGAGCCTGAATGCAAGAATGGGAGATAATAAGTTTTCTGTCTTTGTATTTCCCGGGAAAAAGTCAGAGGCGGAAAGACTGCTTGAATGGACACCGAGGCTTGAGTCCCTCACCAAAATCTTTCCCAAGCTTTCGACTGGCGGCATGACACCAACAGGACCGGCGCTAAGGGAAGCACTGTCCTATTTCAAGAAAAAACGCTCATTAAGGAGTCTGTTATCAAATGATGATGAACGATTCTTTGAGGAATCAGTGTAAGGCGCCGCCCGGAACCATCATCAAAGGCAAGTGGTATAAGGAAGAATATACAATCATCAGAGAGCTGGGCTATGGTGCCAATGGCATTGTCTATCTGGCCGGCCGCGAGGGGCAGGAAGTCGCCCTTAAGGTGAGTGACAATAGCATGTCCATCAGCTCGGAGATGAACATCCTTAAATCGTTTACCAAGGTCCAGGGTGCAGCCCTAGGGCCTTCTTTGTTGAGTGCCGATGACTGGGTAAGGGCCGGGAAGACACTCCCTTTTTATGTGATGGAATATATAAAAGGCGATACATATCTGGATTTCCTGAAATATAAGGGAACATACTGGGCTCCTATACTGGCCCTGCAGCTTTTAAAAAACCTTTCCCAGCTTCATAATTCAGGCTGGGTCTTTGGAGACTTAAAACCAGAGAATTTAATCGTAAGCATGCCATCCTGCCAGGTACGCTGTGTCGATGTAGGAGGGACCACCCTGATCGGCAGGTCCATCAAAGAGTTCACGGAATTCTTTGACCGCGGGTACTGGGGCCTCGGGTCAAGGAGGGCTGAGCCTTCATATGACCTGTTTGCGGTGGCGATGATATTCATTAATTCCCATTATCCAAAGCGGTTCAACAGAAAAGGAGATGGCTATGCCCAGCTTTCAGCGGCAATCGGGAACGTCCCGGAGCTTAAAGGCTATGAACGCATCCTGGACAAAGCACTCCTCGGAAAATATCATTCAGCGGCTGAGATGAGACAGGAACTGCTGGATGCCGCCCAGCCCCGTTCCGAAATGAAGGCGGCGGGGCCCCGGTCAGGCAGGACCATGGTCAGCAGGAAAAAGGGAACTCCGGCGAAGAAAAAAGGCGGGATTATGGAATCCTTTGTCCTTGTGGTTTTGATTACTTTTATATATATTGTTTATATTTACACGAAGATAATGTGAACCTCAGGGGAAAAATCTTTTCAAAAAATGAAACCTTTCACACTCATAGACGTATAAACAAAATAGCCTGTCGTCTGTACAGGCAAAGAAGTAAGGATGTTACGAATGTTAGAGAGAAGAATCCTTCATTATATTAAGACGCACAAACTGCTGGAGCCGGGAGAAAAGCTGCTGGCAGGAGTTTCAGGCGGGCCGGATTCATTGGCTTTGCTCCATTTTCTTGCAAACCTTCGCGGGGATTACGGGATTCAGCTGTACACCGCCCATGTGGATCACATGTTCAGGGGGCGGGAATCCTATGAAGACCTTCTGTTTGTAAAAGATGCCTGCCGTGCGCTGGATATTGCATTTGAAGGGAAAAGCATGGACGTAAATGCGTATAGGGAAGAAACCGGACTCAGTCCGCAGAATGCCGCAAGAGTCCTCCGTTATCAGTTTTACAGGGAAGTAATGGACAAATACGGCATCAGGAAGCTGGCACTCGGCCATCATGGCGATGATCAGATCGAGACGATCCTGATGAGACTGACCAGGGGGGCAAGCGGATTTGCAAGGGCTGGCATTGCCGTTAAGCGCAGGTTTCATGAAGGGGAAATCATCAGGCCGTTTCTCGCTGCTGATAAGGAGGAGATCCTCGACTACTGCAGGAGGCATGGACTGAATCCCAGGATGGACCCAAGCAATGAAAAAGGCAGCTACAGCAGAAATCGCTTCCGGATAAGTGTTTTGCCCTTCCTAAAAAGGGAAAACATAAAAGCACATGAACATTTTCAACGTTTCAGCGAAGAAACAAGAGAGGATGAGGAGCTGCTTTTGGATCTTGCCAGAACAAGGATGGAGAGTGTCTGGGTGAAGAAGGACAGGATGCATTCAGCCATCCGCATTCAAGCCCTGGCAGCAATGCCAAATTCTTTACAAAGACGAGGCATTCAACTAATATTAAACTATCTTTATGGTGAGAATCCTGAATCATTATCTGCTAAACACATCACCCAGGTCAAGGAGCTGCTTCTTAACCCTGATCCCTCTGCAGAACTACATTTTCCTAACAATTTATTGGTGAAAAAATCATATGATCTCTGTATGTTTTCCTTCCTTCAGGCACAACCTAAGCCTTATTCCGTAAAGCTCAAGGTGCCTGGCGTGACACAGCTGCCCAATGGATATTGTATTGAAGCGCAGTTCGTGGACAGACTTCCTGAGAGCCGGAGCAATAGTACATTCTTGATTCGTAAAGGCGGCAGCCTGCTTCCGCTCCATGCCAGAACCAGATTGAATGGCGACAGGATGCTTCTAAAGGGCCTTAAAGGCGGTTCAAAAAAGATCAAGGATCTATTCATCAATGAAAAGACGCCTGCCGAAAGCCGGGATTCCTGGCCGATCGTAACAGATGCGTCAGGGGAGATTCTCTGGGTGCCGGGAATAAGAAAATCCAGCTGGGAAGCAGAATACTGTGATAATGAGCACTCATACATATATCTCGAATATATCAAAGTCTAGTTCTTCTAGGGGGCAAAACAGAAAAATGAGCATGAAAAACGATATTGAAAACATCTTGATCACTGAAGAGGAAATCCAGGCAAAAACAAGGGAGCTTGCGGTACGCCTGAGCGAGGATTACAAAGATAAATTCCCGCTTGCGATTGGTGTCCTTAAAGGAGCCATGCCTTTCATGTCCGATCTTTTAAAAAGAGTGGATGCTTATCTTGAAATGGATTTCATGGATGTGTCGAGCTACGGCAATTCCACTGTCTCTTCAGGAGAAGTCAAAATAATCAAGGACCTGGATACCTCAGTCGAGGGACGGGATATTGTCATCATCGAGGATATCATTGATTCAGGCCTTACGCTGAGCTACCTTGTAGAGCTGTTCCGCTACCGCAAGGCCAAGACCATCAAAATTGTGACACTGCTTGATAAGCCGTCAGGCAGGAAGGCAGATATCAAGGCGGATTATGCAGGGTTCATCGTTCCGGATGCCTTTGTTGTAGGATATGGCCTTGATTATGCTGAAAAGTATAGAAACCTTCCATACATCGGAATCCTTAAGCCGGAAGTTTACCAGAATCAAGAATAAAGCACTTTGTTTTCAGGCAAAATTGTCATATTTGTGAAGGAAGAGCAATATATTGTAAATCCTTGATTTTGTATGATACTATTCTATTTAGTTTTTTAGTGTGGGAGGAGGTTAGGGATGAATCGGATCTTCCGTAATACAATATTCTATCTACTGATATTTTTGGTGATTATTGGGGTTGTAAGCATCTTCAACAACCATAATGAGCCAACCGATAATATATCCCAGGATGCGTTTTTTGAACGCCTGGAAAAAGGTGAAGTAAAATCGATAACCCTGCAGCCCGAGCGCCTTGTCTATGAAGTAAAGGGAACGCTTGAAAAGGGCAAAAAGGACGGGTTCATCACCTATGTGACGAACAATAACAATACCCTGGACCGCATCAATAAGGCGGTCGACGAGAAAGATGTGAAGCTAGAGACGCTTCCTGCGAAGGAAACAAGCGGCTGGGTAACATTCTTTACTTCCATCATTCCTTTCGTCATCATCTTCATACTGTTCTTCTTCCTGCTCAACCAGGCTCAGGGCGGCGGAAGCCGTGTCATGAACTTCGGGAAAAGCAAGGCGAAGCTTTATAACGACGATAAGAAAAAGGTCCGTTTTAAAGATGTTGCTGGTGCGGATGAAGAAAAGCAGGAGCTTGTCGAGGTCGTTGAGTTCCTGAAGGATCCTAGGAAATTTGCGGAGCTTGGCGCCCGGATTCCTAAGGGTGTCCTCCTGGTGGGGCCTCCGGGAACGGGTAAGACCCTTCTTGCAAGGGCAGCCGCAGGGGAAGCGGGAGTTCCTTTCTTCTCCATCAGCGGTTCCGATTTCGTTGAAATGTTCGTGGGTGTCGGTGCCTCACGTGTACGTGACCTGTTCGAAAACGCCAAAAAGAATGCACCATGTATCATCTTCATTGATGAGATTGATGCTGTCGGACGCCAGCGTGGCGCCGGTCTTGGCGGCGGACATGATGAGCGCGAACAGACGCTTAACCAGCTGCTTGTAGAAATGGATGGCTTCGGTGCCAATGAAGGAATCATCATCATTGCGGCAACCAACAGGCCGGACATTCTGGATCCTGCCCTCCTGCGTCCGGGTCGCTTTGACAGACAGATTACTGTCGACCGTCCGGATGTTAAGGGACGTGAGGCTGTGCTCCAGGTCCATGCCCGCAATAAGCCACTTGATGAGTCAGTGAACCTTAAGGCTATAGCCACGAGGACGCCGGGCTTCTCAGGCGCGGATCTCGAGAATCTTTTGAACGAGGCTGCACTTGTTGCTGCAAGACGGAATAAGAAAAAAGTCGATATGTCTGACATAGACGAGGCAACTGACCGTGTCATTGCCGGTCCTGCCAAGAAAAGCCGGGTGATTTCAGAGAAGGAAAGGCGCATCGTGGCTTACCACGAAGCAGGCCATACCGTTATCGGCACCGTTCTTGATGAAGCAGAAATGGTCCACAAGGTAACGATAGTTCCGCGCGGCCAGGCTGGTGGATATGCAGTCATGCTTCCTAAGGAAGACCGTTACTTCATGACCAAGCCTGAACTGCTCGATAAGATTGTAGGTCTTCTCGGCGGCCGGGTAGCTGAAGAAATCACCTTCGGCGAAGTGAGCACCGGGGCACACAATGACTTCCAGCGCGCTACAGGCATCGCCCGCCGGATGGTTACAGAATTCGGAATGAGTGACAAACTGGGCCCGCTGCAGTTTGGCCAGGCTCAGGGAGGCCAGGTGTTCCTGGGACGCGACATTCACAATGAACAGAATTACTCTGATAAGATTGCTTATGAGATTGATACCGAAATCCAGACCTTCATCAAGGAAAGCTATGAGCGTGCGAGAACCATCCTGACAGAAAACCGGGATAAGCTTGAAATCATCGCCACCACTCTTCTTGAGGTGGAAACCCTGGATGCAGATCAAATTAAGCATCTGATCGACCATGGCACACTTCCTAACAAGACAGCCGGTCTTGATAAAGATGTCAAAGTGAACATCCATACAAAATCAGAAGATGAGCGCACAGAGGATAAGATTTCTTCAGGCACAACCAACCCGAAGACAATACCTAATCCTCAGCTGCAGGAAGGGCATCCTACGGACAATCCGAAGGATAAGTTTCCTCCAGTGAATGATGAAAGCCGCAAATCTGATCTGTAATAAGTAAAAAGGCATCCGTATGGATGCCTTTTTCTGTGAAAAGGGGCGAAAGCTGCATGTATCATAAGGCTTCCTGCAGCCAGGTGTGAACATCACTTATCTTGCTGGCATTCCTACCTGCACCTTACTCCGCTCCACCGCCTTTTTGTGTTTGTTTCTGCTCTTGTCCAGGTTCCTTTCATGCATGGGCTGCCAGTAGAAAACTCATGTTTGTTTTATGCGAATCTGGATCGTTCGGCAGGTCGCAATCCTATCCCTGAATTGAGTAATTATGATATGATGTGGAAGGATAAAAAGTGTTATTGTCGTCATTGATTTGTACGTACCTGCCCAGGAAGGCAGCTATTCTTATATATTATCTAAAGTGGTGAATGACATGATTTTTGTACTGGATGTTGGGAACACAAATATTGTTCTCGGTGTATATGAAGGAGAAAAGCTTAAGCATCACTGGAGGATTGAAACGAACCGCCATAAAACGGAAGATGAATTTGGCATGGTGATCAAAGGCCTTCTTCAGCATGTTGGTTTGACTTTTAAGGATTTTGACGGAATTATCATTTCATCGGTGGTTCCTCCCATTATGTTTTCACTTGAAGGCATGTGCCTGAAGTATTTTGAAATAAAGCCTCTAATTGTCGGGCCGGGAATTAAAACGGGTCTCAATATAAAATATGATAATCCCAAGGAAGTCGGGGCAGACCGCATTGTTAATGCAGTCGCCGGCATACACGAATACGGCAGCCCGCTGATCATCGTTGATTTTGGGACGGCTACGACGTATTGCTATATCAATGAACAGAAACAATATATGGGCGGTGCCATTGCTCCGGGAATCGGTATTTCCACAGAAGCCTTATACTCGAAAGCCGCGAAACTGCCGAGGATTGAAATTGCCCGGCCGGATGATATCATAGGCAAAAATACAGTTTCAGCCATGCAGGCGGGCATTCTTTTTGGTTATGTAGGCCAGGTTGAGGGAATTGTTAAACGTATGAAGGACCAAAGCCAGACACAGCCTAAGGTAATCGCTACAGGCGGCCTCGCAAAACTTATATCAAAAGAATCACCTTTAATCGATGTCGTGGATCCTTTCCTGACACTTAAAGGATTACAGCTGATTTATAAACGCAATATATAGGTATGCCAATTAAACGTAAAGGCGGTTTTATTGAATGTCAGATTATATAGTAAAAGCTTTGGGTTTTAACGGGCAGGTCAGGGCTTACGCCGCTGCCACCACAGAGACAGTGGGAGAAGGGCAAAGACGCCATGGGACCTGGCCGACAGCTTCGGCTGCGCTTGGCAGAACTATGACAGCAGGCGTTATGATGGGCGCTATGCTGAAAGGTGATGAAAAGCTCACAGTCAAGGTTGAAGGAGGAGGCCCAATCGGGGCAATTCTCGTTGACAGCAATGCCAGAGGAGAAGTCCGCGGCTATGTGACGCATCCGCAGGTTCACTTTGATCTCAATGAGCATGGCAAGCTGGATGTAAGACAGGCTGTCGGCACGGAAGGTACCTTGACGGTCGTGAAGGACATTGGGCTCAGAGACCACTTCACAGGACAGGTGCCCATCGTTTCCGGTGAACTGGGCGATGATTTCACCTATTATTTCGCTTCATCTGAGCAGGTACCTTCTTCTGTGGGGGTAGGCGTCCTTGTGAACCCT
This sequence comes from Paraperibacillus marinus, assembly GCF_046237605.1. Classification (GTDB taxonomy): domain Bacteria; phylum Bacillota; class Bacilli; order Bacillales; family DSM-1321; genus Paraperibacillus; species Paraperibacillus marinus. The sequence continues at coordinate 81,861 of NZ_CP143542.1, forward strand.
GATAACTCCATCCTTTCTGCAGGAGGATTCATACTCCAGCTCCTCCCGGGTGCTGACGAGGAAACCATTGAACAACTGGAGCAAAGGCTGAAGACGATCCCTCCTATCTCCAAACTGATCCAGCAGGGCCTTAGCCCTGAAGAGGTTCTTGAAGAGCTGATGGGAAAAGGCAATGTTAAATTCCTTGAAACCCTTCCTGTCCAATTTAAATGCCAGTGTTCAAAGGAAAGAATCGCCAATGCACTGATCAGCCTGGGCTCCGACGAAATCGGGGCCATTATAGAGGAAGACGGCAAAGCAGAAGCACAATGCCATTTCTGTAATGAAGTTTACCATTTCGACATAGAAGAGCTGGAAGAATTGAAAGCAGAAGCGAAATAATATTCGAATTCTAATGGCATACAATTGAGTTATCGATAGGCTGGAAGGAAAATGACCTGTACGGCAGGCAGGGACAAATGCTCTCCTGGCTGCATTGAGACAATAATAATAAAGGCGCGCTATGTCATGGCTACCATGGACGGGGCAGCGCCTTTTTTGAATACCATCCTGTTCAATCTCCATCTGTAAAAAGACCTATATGGAAGGTTGAAATGTTTGACAATTCGGCGAATTGGATGTAACATTTTTAAATAAAACCAATAAAAATACTTGGGATTAAGAGGTGGATAAAATGACACGTGTTGCAAATTCAGTAGCAGATTTGGTCGGCCAGACGCCGATCGTGAAATTGAACCGCATTGTAGAGGATAATATTGCAGATGTTTATTTAAAATTAGAATATATGAATCCGGGAAGCAGTGTGAAAGACCGGATTGCGCTGGCTATGATTGAAGCAGCTGAAGAGAGCGGCAAGCTTAAGCAGGGTGATACCATCATTGAACCAACAAGCGGAAACACAGGAATTGGTCTTGCTATGATAGCTGCAGCCAAAGGATACCGCGCTATTCTGGTTATGCCGGAAACTATGAGCATGGAGCGACGGAATCTTCTTCGTGCATATGGGGCTGAGCTGGTGCTGACACCAGGGCCTGAAGGTATGAATGGAGCCATCCGAAAAGCTGAGGAATTGGCAAAGGAAAACGGCTACTTTGTTCCTCAGCAGTTCAAAAATGAGGCCAATCCAGAAGTACACCGCAACACTACGGGCAAAGAAATTGTATCTCAGCTGGATCAGCTGGATGCCTTCATCTCCGGAATTGGAACAGGCGGTACGATCACAGGTGCCGGTGAAGTGCTTAGGGAGAACTTCCCTGGCATCAAAATCGTCGCTGTAGAACCTTCTGATTCTCCTGTTCTTTCCGGCGGCAAGCCCGGCCCGCATAAAATCCAGGGAATCGGCGCCGGCTTTATTCCCGACATCCTGAATACGGATATCTATGATGAAATCATCCAGGTTAAGACAGACGATGCCTTCGAATATGCGCGCCGCGCGGCCAGGGAGGAAGGAATTCTTGGCGGCATCTCGTCCGGAGCAGCCATTTATGCCGCGATTGAAGTGGCTAAGAAGCTTGGTAAAGGCAAAAAGGTACTGGCGATCATCCCAAGCAATGGCGAAAGATACCTAAGCACCCCTCTTTATCAATTTGAGCAGGAATAAGAATAACACCCCTGCCACTATATAAGATCGAAAAAGCTCGGCTTCCGGCCGAGTTTTTTATTGGCAAAATATATAGTAATATAAATGAGAAGAGCCGTATAATGCGCATTTTATCAGCCTGGAGGTACTTATGGAACAAATCATTGAATGCGGTCCCTATACACTTGATTACGGCCGCAAAACCATCATTATGGGTATCGTGAATGTAACGCCAGATTCCTTCTCGGATGGAGGAAGATACAGAAACATAGATTCTGCACTTCGGCATGCAAAACAGCTGATTGCGGATGGTGCGGACATACTTGATATCGGTGGAGAATCAACACGCCCCGGTCATGAACGGATTTCAGATGAAGAAGAGATGGAAAGAGTCATTCCTGTCATTGAAGCAGTTTCCAGATCCCTGGAGATCCCCATTTCCATAGATACCTATAAGTCAGAAGTCGCTAAAGAAGCAGTTAAAGCAGGTGCCCATATTATCAATGATATATGGGGCGGAAGGGCAGATGAAAAGATGGCGCCCCTGGCGGCTGAAACAGGTGTGCCTATCGTGCTGATGCATAATCGGACCGACCGGACATACAGCCATTTTATCAGGGATGTATTAAGTGATTTATTTGACTCGATAAATAAGATGAAGCAGGCGGGAGTGGCGGACCGAAATATCATACTCGACCCGGGCATCGGGTTTGCCAAGGATTTTGATTTGAATCTTGAAATGATGCGTAACCTGGATACACTTACTTCACTTGGCTATCCGGTCCTGCTTGGCACATCGCGCAAGGGGTTTATCGGTCAGATTCTTGATCTCCCTCCCGAGGAAAGAATGGAAGGCACCGGGGCTACCATATGTTACGGAATCCAGCAGGGATGCCAGATGGTCCGGGTCCATGATGTAAAAGGGATTGCCCGGATGGCCCGGATGATGGATGTCATGATGGGGAAAGGGGAATTGGATGGATAAAATAATTGTGCAGGGAATGGAGTTCTATGGTTATCATGGCGTATTCCCGGAAGAAACCCGCCTCGGGCAGAGGTTTAGAGTTGATCTGACAGTGGAAGCAGATTTAAGGAGTGCGGGAAAAAGTGACGATCTCCACGATTCTGTCAGCTATGCCGACCTCTTTAATGTAACGAAAAGCATAGTGGAGGGCGAATCGTATAAGCTGATAGAAGCAGTGGCGGAAAAGATATCAGAAGCGGTTCTCAGTGGCTTTGACAGGATTCAGAGCTGTACAGTAAAAGTAATAAAACCTGATCCTCCCATCCCGGGGCGGTATGACTTTGTTGCAATTGAAATTAAGAGGGGCCGTGAATCATGAACCATACAGCCTATCTATCCCTTGGTTCTAATATAGGGGACCGGATTGGACACCTCGCTTCCGCTGTAAGGTCGCTTGCAAAAGATCCGTCTGTCAGGGTAATTAAAGTTTCCTCTATTTATGAAACAGATCCTGTCGGGTATACAGGACAGGATTGTTTTTTAAATATAGCTGTAGAGGTAAAAACTTCCCTAAGTCCGGAAGAATTGCTTGAAAAGTGTCAATCCATCGAGCGGGAACTTGGGAGAAAAAGGGAAATAAGGTGGGGTCCAAGGACAATAGACCTTGACATTTTGCTGTATAATCACGAAAATATTGAAACAGAGAGTCTTGCAGTACCGCATCCGAGAATGCATGAAAGAGCATTCGTCCTTGTTCCGTTATTGGAGTTAAATCCATCACTTGAGGATCCTGTCAGCCGGACGCTTTTGGCAGACTTCCTCGAGGTTATTCCTGATAAAGAGGGAGTTCGATTATGGAAGCAGAAAAGTGGGGCAGACGTATTCGCGCCTTTCGAAAGCTGAAGGGCTTTACGCAAGAAGAGTTCGCAAGGAAGATAGGAGTTTCTGTTTCCCTCCTGGGAGAAGTGGAGAGAGGGAACCGCATGCCTTCAGAAACCATGCTCGGAACCATTTGCGAAATGCTGAACATCTCATTAGAAGAATTGCGGCCGCCTGAATAGCGGGCATCTTATATATATGATTCAAAAGGAGGACCACCGTGTTAAAAATCGGCAATATAAAGATGAAGAACCAGGTAGTTCTTGCACCAATGGCCGGTATCTGTAATTCCGCCTTCCGCCTTACAGTCAAAGAGTTTGGCGCCGGGCTTGTCTGCGCGGAAATGATCAGTGACAAGGGCATTGTCCTAAAAAATGAAAGAACGATGAATATGCTTTATATCGATGAGCGTGAAAAGCCGCTGTCCCTCCAGATTTTCGGAGGGGAAAAGGATACTCTTGTAGAAGCGGCCAGCTTTGTAGATAAGAATACGAATGCCGATATTATCGATATTAATATGGGCTGCCCGGTTCCGAAAATCACAAAGTGTGACGCTGGTGCCAAGTGGCTTCTGGATCCGGACAAAATTTATGAAATGGTCTCGTCGGTAGTGGACGCTGTAGACAAGCCCGTAACTGTAAAAATGAGGATGGGCTGGGATGCAGAGCATATCTATGCTGTCCGAAATGCCCAGGCTGTAGAGCGGGCAGGCGGAAGTGCCGTTTCCCTGCACGGAAGAACACGCGTTCAGATGTATGAAGGACAAGCGGACTGGAATATCATCCGTGAAGTGAAGCAGTCGGTCGGCATTCCTGTTATCGGTAACGGAGATGTAGAGACTCCCCTTGATGCAGAACGCATGCTGAAGGAAACAGGAGCCGATGGCGTAATGATCGGCCGGGCGGCGCTCGGTAACCCCTGGATGATTTATCAGACAGTAAACTATCTTCAAACTGGTGAATTGGCAGGCGAGCCGTCAGTCAAAGAGAAGATCGATGTATGTGTGCTCCACCTGGACCGCCTTATCAATCTTAAAAGTGAATATATCGCTGTCCGGGAAATGAGAAAGCATGCTGCCTGGTATTTAAAAGGCATCAAAGGGCATGCAAGAGTGCGTAATTTTATCAATGAATGCGAAACCAGAGAACAGCTCGTTACATTATTATACAGCCTGGCAGAGGAAGCATCCGTCAAGCCTGCCTGATTGACAAGCTCTGCTTATTTTCCTATAATACCCATTAATACAGACTGCCAGATCTATCTGGCAGTTTTTGTATTGTAAAGTGCCTTACATAAACAGATTACTTTGTGTAAAATAAATGGTATTCGTATTTATAAAAGCCCATTAAATGAGATATGGAGTTGATCATAGTGAGTGAAGAATTAAATGACCAGCTGATGGTCAGGCGGGAAAAAATGCAAAGCATGGCTGAAGGTGGAATCGATCCATTCGGAAAACGCTTTGAGCGCACCCACCTTTCGGATGAAATCACAGCGTCTTACGAAGACCTTTCGAAAGAAGAGCTGGATGAGAAAGAAATCAATGTTACAATCGCCGGCCGTATTATGACTAAACGCGGTAAAGGTAAAGCCGGCTTCGCCCATATCCAGGATCTGACCGGCCAGATACAAATCTATGTGCGGCAGGATGCAGTGGGTGAAGAACAGTATGAAATGTTCAACTCTGTAGACCTTGGGGACCTGATCGGGATTACAGGCACTGTCTTCAAGACAAAGGTCGGGGAACTTTCCATAAAAGCAAACGAACTTACCTTTTTAACCAAGGCTCTTCGCCCGCTGCCGGATAAATTCCACGGACTTAAGGATGTGGAGGAACGATACAGGAAGCGGTATGTAGATCTCTTAACAAACCCTGACAGTAAAAAGACTTTCATTCTGCGCAGCCGTATCATTCAATCCATGAGAAGATACCTGGACAGCCATGGCTATCTTGAAGTAGAAACGCCTATGATGCACTCGATTGCCGGCGGAGCATCTGCCCGTCCATTCATCACCCATCATAATACACTGGATATGACCCTTTATATGCGTATAGCCATCGAACTTCATCTGAAGCGTTTGATAGTAGGCGGTTTAGAAAGGGTATATGAAATCGGAAGAGTATTCAGAAATGAGGGTGTATCCACCCGGCATAATCCAGAATTCACAATGATCGAGCTGTATGAGGCGTATGCCGACTATCGTGATATTATGAGCCTGACTGAAAACCTGATAGCCCACATTGCCGAAGAAGTCCTGGGAAGCACAACAGTTCAATATGGCGATTATGAAGTAGATCTAAAGCCGGAATGGACAAGACTTCATATGGTTGATGCGATCAAGGAGCATACAGGAGTGGATTTCTGGGAGAATATGAGCGGTGAGCAGGCAAGAGAGCTTGCGAAGGAACACGGTGTAGAAGTTAAAGATACGATGGAATTCGGACATGTAGTCAATGAATTCTTTGAGCAAAAAGTAGAAGACAAGCTGATTCAGCCTACCTTCATATTTGGACATCCGGTAGAAATATCGCCGCTAGCAAAGAAAAATGAAGAAGATCCTAGGTTCACAGACCGTTTCGAACTATTTATCGTAGGCCGTGAGCATGCGAATGCATTCACAGAGCTTAATGATCCAATAGACCAGCGCCAGCGATTTGAAGCCCAGCTCAAAGAGCGCGAGCAAGGGAATGATGAGGCGCATGAAATGGATGAAGACTTCATCGAGGCCCTCGAATACGGCATGCCGCCGACTGGAGGCCTGGGCATCGGTATCGACCGCCTGGTCATGCTGTTGACAAATTCGCCATCGATCAGGGATGTTCTGCTCTTCCCATTGATGAGACACCGTTAATTATGAGGCACTCTCCTTCTGAAGGAGAGTGCCTTTTGTTTTTATTATCGTGATAAAACATCCTTTAAGTAATGAGGCGGAAATTCACTAGTTAACATCATTGAATTTTTTGAATTTATGTACTTCTTCTATTCAGTAAAAACTTACGAAAAAGCTATTGCCGAGTTTATGATATGGTGTTATATTTATATCTGTCGTTAAAACACGGCCGCTGAAAAAATGATTTGAAAAATAACTTTAAAAAAGTTAGTGACGAATTATTGAATCGGTGATAATATTAATAAGCTGTCAAAAACAGCCGCTTAATAAAAAAAAGAAACTGCTCTTTGAAAACTGAACGAAACAAGACGCCAGTTACTTCTTATTTATAAGAAGTAAACAAAACAAGTTTTAAACTTTATGAGCTATATCGAACACTTTTCGGAGAGTTTGATCCTGGCTCAGGACGAACGCTGGCGGCGTGCCTAATACATGCAAGTCGAGCGGACGGATGGGAGCTTGCTCCCTGAAGTCAGCGGCGGACGGGTGAGTAACACGTGGGCAACCTGCCCTTGAGATCGGGATAACTTCGGGAAACCGGAGCTAATACCGGATAGGTCTTTCCCTCACATGAGGGAAAGAGGAAAGACGGTTTCGGCTGTCACTCAAGGATGGGCCCGCGGCGCATTAGCTAGTTGGTGGGGTAACGGCTCACCAAGGCCACGATGCGTAGCCGACCTGAGAGGGTGATCGGCCACACTGGGACTGAGACACGGCCCAGACTCCTACGGGAGGCAGCAGTAGGGAATCTTCCGCAATGGACGAAAGTCTGACGGAGCAACGCCGCGTGAGTGAAGAAGGTTTTCGGATCGTAAAACTCTGTTGTCAGGGAAGAACAAGTGCCATAGTAACTGATGGCACCTTGACGGTACCTGGCCAGAAAGCCACGGCTAACTACGTGCCAGCAGCCGCGGTAATACGTAGGTGGCAAGCGTTGTCCGGATTTATTGGGCGTAAAGCGCGCGCAGGCGGTCTTTTAAGTCTGATGTGAAAGCCCACGGCTCAACCGTGGAGGGTCATTGGAAACTGGGAGACTTGAGTGCAGAAGAGGAGAGTGGAATTCCACGTGTAGCGGTGAAATGCGTAGAGATGTGGAGGAACACCAGTGGCGAAGGCGACTCTCTGGTCTGTAACTGACGCTGAGGCGCGAAAGCGTGGGGAGCGAACAGGATTAGATACCCTGGTAGTCCACGCCGTAAACGATGAGTGCTAAGTGTTAGAGGGTTTCCGCCCTTTAGTGCTGCAGCTAACGCATTAAGCACTCCGCCTGGGGAGTACGGCCGCAAGGCTGAAACTCAAAGGAATTGACGGGGGCCCGCACAAGCGGTGGAGCATGTGGTTTAATTCGAAGCAACGCGAAGAACCTTACCAGGTCTTGACATCCTCTGCCACTCCTAGAGATAGGACGTTCCCCTTCGGGGGACAGAGTGACAGGTGGTGCATGGTTGTCGTCAGCTCGTGTCGTGAGATGTTGGGTTAAGTCCCGCAACGAGCGCAACCCTTGATCTTAGTTGCCAGCATTAAGTTGGGCACTCTAAGGTGACTGCCGGTGACAAACCGGAGGAAGGTGGGGATGACGTCAAATCATCATGCCCCTTATGACCTGGGCTACACACGTGCTACAATGGATGGTACAAAGGGCAGCAAAGCCGCGAGGCCGAGCGAATCCCATAAAGCCATTCTCAGTTCGGATTGCAGGCTGCAACTCGCCTGCATGAAGCCGGAATCGCTAGTAATCGCGGATCAGCATGCCGCGGTGAATACGTTCCCGGGCCTTGTACACACCGCCCGTCACACCACGAGAGTTTGTAACACCCGAAGTCGGTGGGGTAACCTTTATGGAGCCAGCCGCCTAAGGTGGGACAGATGATTGGGGTGAAGTCGTAACAAGGTAGCCGTATCGGAAGGTGCGGCTGGATCACCTCCTTTCTAAGGAAAAAGCGATCTTGTTTCGTTCAGTTTTGAGGGAGCATTCCTTCAAAACCTGAAAATAAATCAGAAACGAGCTATTCGAGGAAGCGAACGAATGAACACCGGAGTGTACTTCACGTACATGAGGATGTGAATGAGTGAAGCTGACGAAGAAGAGCGACGTTTATCATTTATTTTCATCGTTCTTTGAAAACTAGATAACAATATAAGGCAAAAATGATTTGCGTCATTTTACCGCATCGAGTAATAAACCGAGTTAAGTTTTATTGTTTTATTATAGGTCGATGATTCAAGACCTGACAGCCCTTCGGGCTTAGGGAAAGAACATCAGCCGAATTGGTTAAGTTAGAAAGGGCGCACGGTGAATGCCTTGGCACTAGGAGCCGATGAAGGACGGGACTAACACCGATATGCTTCGGGGAGCTGTAAGTAAGCTTTGATCCGGAGATTTCCGAATGGGGAAACCCACTGTTCGTAATGGAACAGTACCTTCACCTGAATTCATAGGGTGATGGAGGCAGACCCGGGGAACTGAAACATCTAAGTACCCGGAGGAACAGAAAGCAAATGCGATTTCCCAAGTAGCGGCGAGCGAAACGGAATGTAGCCCAAACCGAAAGGCTTGCCTTTCGGGGTTGTAGGACACTCTATACGGAGTTACAAAGGAACGGGGTAGACGAAGAGACATGGAAAGGTCCGTCGAAGAAGGTAACAACCCTGTAGTCGAAACTTCGTTCCCTCCAGAGTGGATCCTGAGTACGGCGGGACACGTGAAATCCCGTCGGAAGCAGGGAGGACCATCTCCCAAGGCTAAATACTACCTAGTGACCGATAGTGAACCAGTACCGTGAGGGAAAGGTGAAAAGCACCCCGGAAGGGGAGTGAAAGAGATCCTGAAACCGTGTGCCTACAAGTAGTCAGAGCCCTATGTCCCTTTTAGGGAAACGGGTGATGGCGTGCCTTTTGTAGAATGAACCGGCGAGTTACGATTTCATGCAAGGTTAAGTTGATGAGACGGAGCCGCAGCGAAAGCGAGTCTGAATAGGGCGAATGAGTATGAGGTCGTAGACCCGAAACCAGGTGATCTACCCATGTCCAGGGTGAAGTTCAGGTAACACTGAATGGAGGCCCGAACCCACGCACGTTGAAAAGTGCGGGGATGAGGTGTGGGTAGCGGAGAAATTCCAATCGAACCTGGAGATAGCTGGTTCTCTCCGAAATAGCTTTAGGGCTAGCCTCAAGTGTTAAGAGTCTTGGAGGTAGAGCACTGATTGGACTAGGGGCCCATCTCGGGTTACCGAATTCAGTCAAACTCCGAATGCCAATGACTTTTCCTTGGGAGTCAGACTGCGAGTGATAAGATCCGTAGTCAAAAGGGAAACAGCCCAGACCACCAGCTAAGGTCCCAAAGTATACGTTAAGTGGAAAAGGATGTGGAGTTGCTTAGACAACCAGGATGTTGGCTTAGAAGCAGCCACCATTTAAAGAGTGCGTAATAGCTCACTGGTCGAGTGACTCTGCGCCGAAAATGTACCGGGGCTAAACGTATCACCGAAGCTGTGGGTGGACACCTAGGGTGTCCGCGGTAGGAGAGCGTTCTAAGGGCTGAGAAGCCAGACCGGAAGGACTGGTGGAGCGCTTAGAAGTGAGAATGCCGGTATGAGTAGCGAAAGAAGGGTGAGAATCCCTTCCACCGAATGCCTAAGGTTTCCTGAGGAAGGCTCGTCCGCTCAGGGTTAGTCGGGACCTAAGCCGAGGCCGAAAGGCGTAGGCGATGGACAACAGGTTGATATTCCTGTACCACCTATTCATCGTTTGAGCGATGGGGGGACGCAGTAGGATAGGGTAAGCGCGCTGTTGGATTAGCGCGTCCAAGCAGTTAGGCTGAAAACGAGGCAAATCCCGTTTTCACATAAGCTGAGCTGTGATGGCGAGGGAAATTTAGTACCGAAGTTCCTGATTCCACACTGCCAAGAAAAGCCTCTAGCGAGATGAAGGGTGCCCGTACCGCAAACCGACACAGGTAGGCGAGGAGAGAATCCTAAGGTGTGCGAGAGAACTCTCGTTAAGGAACTCGGCAAAATGACCCCGTAACTTCGGGAGAAGGGGTGCTCATCTGGGTGAATAGCCCGGATGAGCCGCAGTGAATAGGCCCAGGCGACTGTTTAGCAAAAACACAGGTCTCTGCGAAGCCGCAAGGCGAAGTATAGGGGCTGACGCCTGCCCGGTGCTGGAAGGTTAAGGGGAGAGGTTAGCGTAAGCGAAGCTTTGAACCGAAGCCCCAGTAAACGGCGGCCGTAACTATAACGGTCCTAAGGTAGCGAAATTCCTTGTCGGGTAAGTTCCGACCCGCACGAAAGGCGTAACGATCTGGGCACTGTCTCAACGAGAGACTCGGTGAAATTATACTACCTGTGAAGATGCAGGTTACCCGCGACAGGACGGAAAGACCCCGTGGAGCTTTACTGCAGCCTGATATTGAATTTTGGTACAGCTTGTACAGGATAGGTAGGAGCCTTTGAAGCCGGAGCGCCAGCTTCGGTGGAGGCATCGGTGGGATACTACCCTGGCTGTATTGAAATTCTAACCCGCGCCCCTTATCGGGGCGGGAGACAGTGTCAGGCGGGCAGTTTGACTGGGGCGGTCGCCTCCTAAAGAGTAACGGAGGCGCCCAAAGGTTCCCTCAGAATGGTTGGAAATCATTCGCAGAGTGTAAAGGCACAAGGGAGCTTGACTGCGAGACCTACAAGTCGAGCAGGGACGAAAGTCGGGCTTAGTGATCCGGTGGTTCCGCATGGAAGGGCCATCGCTCAACGGATAAAAGCTACCCCGGGGATAACAGGCTTATCTCCCCCAAGAGTCCACATCGACGGGGAGGTTTGGCACCTCGATGTCGGCTCATCGCATCCTGGGGCTGTAGTCGGTCCCAAGGGTTGGGCTGTTCGCCCATTAAAGCGGTACGCGAGCTGGGTTCAGAACGTCGTGAGACAGTTCGGTCCCTATCCGTCGTGGGCGCAGGAAATTTGAGAGGAGCTGTCCTTAGTACGAGAGGACCGGGATGGACGCACCGCTGGTGTACCAGTTGTCTTGCCAAAGGCATCGCTGGGTAGCTATGTGCGGACGGGATAAGTGCTGAAAGCATCTAAGCATGAAGCCCCCCTCAAGATGAGATTTCCCATAGCGTCAAGCTAGTAAGATCCCTGAAAGATGATCAGGTAGATAGGTCTGAGGTGGAAGCGTGGCGACACGTGGAGCTGACAGATACTAATCGATCGAGGACTTAACCTATCTTGTTTATACTCGAAAAACGTAATGCGAATCAGCCTTTGTTATCTAGTTTTGAAGGAACGAAAGTTCATTCATATCTGTCTGGCAGTTATGGCAAAGAGGCCACACCCGTTCCCATCCCGAACACGGAAGTTAAGCTCTTTAGCGCCGATGGTAGTTGGGGGCTCTCCCCCTGTGAGAGTAGGACGCTGCCGGGCAGGTTATTATATGGAGGATTAGCTCAGCTGGGAGAGCATCTGCCTTACAAGCAGAGGGTCGGCGGTTCGATCCCGTCATCCTCCACCATATATCCTTTCTGTGCCGGTGTAGCTCAATTGGTAGAGCAACTGACTTGTAATCAGTAGGTTGGGGGTTCAAGTCCTCTTGCCGGCACCATTTTTTACCTCTTGTATCTTTAGGTGATTAGCAGTACAATAGATTTTGCTGCTTATTAATGTAGTTTTAAATAATAATTGAGCGAGCCATTAGCTCAGCCGGTAGAGCATCTGACTTTTAATCAGAGGGTCGAAGGTTCGAATCCTTCATGGCTCACCATATTTTCTTAATAACATGCGGGTGTGGCGGAATTGGCAGACGCACTAGACTTAGGATCTAGCGCCTTACGGCGTGGGGGTTCGACTCCCTTCACCCGCACTTTTGTCTTGCGGAAGTAGTTCAGTGGTAGAATACAACCTTGCCAAGGTTGGGGTCGCGGGTTCGAATCCCGTCTTCCGCTCCAGTCTTTTTCACGCCGGGGTGGCGGAACTGGCAGACGCACAGGACTTAAAATCCTGCGGTAGGTGACTACCGTACCGGTTCGATTCCGGTCCTCGGCACCACATACACATATTGCGCCCGTAGCTCAATTGGATAGAGCGTCTGACTACGGATCAGAAGGTTATGGGTTCGACTCCTTTCGGGCGCGCCATATATACGGGAAGTAGCTCAGCTTGGTAGAGCACTTGGTTTGGGACCAAGGGGTCGCAGGTTCGAATCCTGTCTTCCCGACCATTCCTTTTTTATTTCGGGGCCTTAGCTCAGCTGGGAGAGCGCCTGCCTTGCACGCAGGAGGTCAGCGGTTCGATCCCGCTAGGCTCCACCAACGATTGTTCTTTGAAAACTGAACGAAACAAGACGCCAGTTACTTCTTAATTTATAAGAAGTAAACAAAACAAGTTTTAAACTTTATGAGCTATATCGAACACTTTTCGGAGAGTTTGATCCTGGCTCAGGACGAACGCTGGCGGCGTGCCTAATACATGCAAGTCGAGCGGACGGATGGGAGCTTGCTCCCTGAAGTCAGCGGCGGACGGGTGAGTAACACGTGGGCAACCTGCCCTTGAGATCGGGATAACTTCGGGAAACCGGAGCTAATACCGGATAGGTCTTTCCCTCACATGAGGGAAAGAGGAAAGACGGTTTCGGCTGTCACTCAAGGATGGGCCCGCGGCGCATTAGCTAGTTGGTGGGGTAACGGCTCACCAAGGCCACGATGCGTAGCCGACCTGAGAGGGTGATCGGCCACACTGGGACTGAGACACGGCCCAGACTCCTACGGGAGGCAGCAGTAGGGAATCTTCCGCAATGGACGAAAGTCTGACGGAGCAACGCCGCGTGAGTGAAGAAGGTTTTCGGATCGTAAAACTCTGTTGTCAGGGAAGAACAAGTGCCATAGTAACTGATGGCACCTTGACGGTACCTGGCCAGAAAGCCACGGCTAACTACGTGCCAGCAGCCGCGGTAATACGTAGGTGGCAAGCGTTGTCCGGATTTATTGGGCGTAAAGCGCGCGCAGGCGGTCTTTTAAGTCTGATGTGAAAGCCCACGGCTCAACCGTGGAGGGTCATTGGAAACTGGGAGACTTGAGTGCAGAAGAGGAGAGTGGAATTCCACGTGTAGCGGTGAAATGCGTAGAGATGTGGAGGAACACCAGTGGCGAAGGCGACTCTCTGGTCTGTAACTGACGCTGAGGCGCGAAAGCGTGGGGAGCGAACAGGATTAGATACCCTGGTAGTCCACGCCGTAAACGATGAGTGCTAAGTGTTAGAGGGTTTCCGCCCTTTAGTGCTGCAGCTAACGCATTAAGCACTCCGCCTGGGGAGTACGGCCGCAAGGCTGAAACTCAAAGGAATTGACGGGGGCCCGCACAAGCGGTGGAGCATGTGGTTTAATTCGAAGCAACGCGAAGAACCTTACCAGGTCTTGACATCCTCTGCCACTCCTAGAGATAGGACGTTCCCCTTCGGGGGACAGAGTGACAGGTGGTGCATGGTTGTCGTCAGCTCGTGTCGTGAGATGTTGGGTTAAGTCCCGCAACGAGCGCAACCCTTGATCTTAGTTGCCAGCATTAAGTTGGGCACTCTAAGGTGACTGCCGGTGACAAACCGGAGGAAGGTGGGGATGACGTCAAATCATCATGCCCCTTATGACCTGGGCTACACACGTGCTACAATGGATGGTACAAAGGGCAGCAAAGCCGCGAGGCCGAGCGAATCCCATAAAGCCATTCTCAGTTCGGATTGCAGGCTGCAACTCGCCTGCATGAAGCCGGAATCGCTAGTAATCGCGGATCAGCATGCCGCGGTGAATACGTTCCCGGGCCTTGTACACACCGCCCGTCACACCACGAGAGTTTGTAACACCCGAAGTCGGTGGGGTAACCTTTATGGAGCCAGCCGCCTAAGGTGGGACAGATGATTGGGGTGAAGTCGTAACAAGGTAGCCGTATCGGAAGGTGCGGCTGGATCACCTCCTTTCTAAGGAAAAAGCGATCTTGTTTCGTTCAGTTTTGAGGGAGCATTCTCTCAAAAAAATAAATTAGAAGCGAGCTATTCGATAAGAAGAGCGAAGCTTATCGTTTATTTTATCGTTCTTTGAAAACTAGATAACAATATAAGGCAAAAATGATTTGCGTCATTTTACCGCATCGAGTAATAAACCGAGTTAAGTTTTATTGTTTTATTATAGGTCGATGATTCAAGACCTGACAGCCCTTCGGGCTTAGGGAAAGAACATCAGCCGAATTGGTTAAGTTAGAAAGGGCGCACGGTGAATGCCTTGGCACTAGGAGCCGATGAAGGACGGGACTAACACCGATATGCTTCGGGGAGCTGTAAGTAAGCTTTGATCCGGAGATTTCCGAATGGGGAAACCCACTGTTCGTAATGGAACAGTACCTTCACCTGAATTCATAGGGTGATGGAGGCAGACCCGGGGAACTGAAACATCTAAGTACCCGGAGGAACAGAAAGCAAATGCGATTTCCCAAGTAGCGGCGAGCGAAACGGAATGTAGCCCAAACCGAAAGGCTTGCCTTTCGGGGTTGTAGGACACTCTATACGGAGTTACAAAGGAACGGGGTAGACGAAGAGACATGGAAAGGTCCGTCGAAGAAGGTAACAACCCTGTAGTCGAAACTTCGTTCCCTCCAGAGTGGATCCTGAGTACGGCGGGACACGTGAAATCCCGTCGGAAGCAGGGAGGACCATCTCCCAAGGCTAAATACTACCTAGTGACCGATAGTGAACCAGTACCGTGAGGGAAAGGTGAAAAGCACCCCGGAAGGGGAGTGAAAGAGATCCTGAAACCGTGTGCCTACAAGTAGTCAGAGCCCTATGTCCCTTTTAGGGAAACGGGTGATGGCGTGCCTTTTGTAGAATGAACCGGCGAGTTACGATTTCATGCAAGGTTAAGTTGATGAGACGGAGCCGCAGCGAAAGCGAGTCTGAATAGGGCGAATGAGTATGAGGTCGTAGACCCGAAACCAGGTGATCTACCCATGTCCAGGGTGAAGTTCAGGTAACACTGAATGGAGGCCCGAACCCACGCACGTTGAAAAGTGCGGGGATGAGGTGTGGGTAGCGGAGAAATTCCAATCGAACCTGGAGATAGCTGGTTCTCTCCGAAATAGCTTTAGGGCTAGCCTCAAGTGTTAAGAGTCTTGGAGGTAGAGCACTGATTGGACTAGGGGCCCATCTCGGGTTACCGAATTCAGTCAAACTCCGAATGCCAATGACTTTTCCTTGGGAGTCAGACTGCGAGTGATAAGATCCGTAGTCAAAAGGGAAACAGCCCAGACCACCAGCTAAGGTCCCAAAGTATACGTTAAGTGGAAAAGGATGTGGAGTTGCTTAGACAACCAGGATGTTGGCTTAGAAGCAGCCACCATTTAAAGAGTGCGTAATAGCTCACTGGTCGAGTGACTCTGCGCCGAAAATGTACCGGGGCTAAACGTATCACCGAAGCTGTGGGTGGACACCTAGGGTGTCCGCGGTAGGAGAGCGTTCTAAGGGCTGAGAAGCCAGACCGGAAGGACTGGTGGAGCGCTTAGAAGTGAGAATGCCGGTATGAGTAGCGAAAGAAGGGTGAGAATCCCTTCCACCGAATGCCTAAGGTTTCCTGAGGAAGGCTCGTCCGCTCAGGGTTAGTCGGGACCTAAGCCGAGGCCGAAAGGCGTAGGCGATGGACAACAGGTTGATATTCCTGTACCACCTATTCATCGTTTGAGCGATGGGGGGACGCAGTAGGATAGGGTAAGCGCGCTGTTGGATTAGCGCGTCCAAGCAGTTAGGCTGAAAACGAGGCAAATCCCGTTTTCACATAAGCTGAGCTGTGATGGCGAGGGAAATTTAGTACCGAAGTTCCTGATTCCACACTGCCAAGAAAAGCCTCTAGCGAGATGAAGGGTGCCCGTACCGCAAACCGACACAGGTAGGCGAGGAGAGAATCCTAAGGTGTGCGAGAGAACTCTCGTTAAGGAACTCGGCAAAATGACCCCGTAACTTCGGGAGAAGGGGTGCTCATCTGGGTGAATAGCCCGGATGAGCCGCAGTGAATAGGCCCAGGCGACTGTTTAGCAAAAACACAGGTCTCTGCGAAGCCGCAAGGCGAAGTATAGGGGCTGACGCCTGCCCGGTGCTGGAAGGTTAAGGGGAGAGGTTAGCGTAAGCGAAGCTTTGAACCGAAGCCCCAGTAAACGGCGGCCGTAACTATAACGGTCCTAAGGTAGCGAAATTCCTTGTCGGGTAAGTTCCGACCCGCACGAAAGGCGTAACGATCTGGGCACTGTCTCAACGAGAGACTCGGTGAAATTATACTACCTGTGAAGATGCAGGTTACCCGCGACAGGACGGAAAGACCCCGTGGAGCTTTACTGCAGCCTGATATTGAATTTTGGTACAGCTTGTACAGGATAGGTAGGAGCCTTTGAAGCCGGAGCGCCAGCTTCGGTGGAGGCATCGGTGGGATACTACCCTGGCTGTATTGAAATTCTAACCCGCGCCCCTTATCGGGGCGGGAGACAGTGTCAGGCGGGCAGTTTGACTGGGGCGGTCGCCTCCTAAAGAGTAACGGAGGCGCCCAAAGGTTCCCTCAGAATGGTTGGAAATCATTCGCAGAGTGTAAAGGCACAAGGGAGCTTGACTGCGAGACCTACAAGTCGAGCAGGGACGAAAGTCGGGCTTAGTGATCCGGTGGTTCCGCATGGAAGGGCCATCGCTCAACGGATAAAAGCTACCCCGGGGATAACAGGCTTATCTCCCCCAAGAGTCCACATCGACGGGGAGGTTTGGCACCTCGATGTCGGCTCATCGCATCCTGGGGCTGTAGTCGGTCCCAAGGGTTGGGCTGTTCGCCCATTAAAGCGGTACGCGAGCTGGGTTCAGAACGTCGTGAGACAGTTCGGTCCCTATCCGTCGTGGGCGCAGGAAATTTGAGAGGAGCTGTCCTTAGTACGAGAGGACCGGGATGGACGCACCGCTGGTGTACCAGTTGTCTTGCCAAAGGCATCGCTGGGTAGCTATGTGCGGACGGGATAAGTGCTGAAAGCATCTAAGCATGAAGCCCCCCTCAAGATGAGATTTCCCATAGCGTCAAGCTAGTAAGATCCCTGAAAGATGATCAGGTAGATAGGTCTGAGGTGGAAGCGTGGCGACACGTGGAGCTGACAGATACTAATCGATCGAGGACTTAACCTATCTTGTTTATACTCGAAAAACGTAATGCGAATCAGCCTTTGTTATCTAGTTTTGAAGGAACGAAAGTTCATTCATATCTGTCTGGCAGTTATGGCAAAGAGGCCACACCCGTTCCCATCCCGAACACGGAAGTTAAGCTCTTTAGCGCCGATGGTAGTTGGGGGCTCTCCCCCTGTGAGAGTAGGACGCTGCCGGGCAGATCAATGGAAGACCAGCTTTTTAGCTGGTCTTTTTTGTATTGTTTAAAGGCAGCTTCTGGATAGGAGGTGTCCATCAGCTGAACCGGTCACCTCCAGGTCCTGAGCAGCTAACTGCATGCTGAAAGGATTCCTCCTATCACATGGCCTGAATCTCATTGCAGCAACCTATATTTCAGCTAAATGTTTTTATAAACGTTAGAACGGGTATTTATCTTTATAGAAAAATACCTTTCTTATTAATAAATACATAAAACAATGGCTAGAATGGTCGTATAACTGATTTTATCCCTCCTTCAATTGATAGCTAAAAAGTTGAGAACTCAGGGTAAACTATGTATAATTAAAGTCAAATATAGTCAAAGTCAGATTGGAGGAGGTTCGATGAAAAATATCTCTGATATCATTGAGAGCTATTTGAAGGAAGTTCTGCATTTGAGCGAGAGTGATATTGTGGAGATAAAGCGGAGTGAGATAGCCGACCGGTTCCAGTGTGTGCCATCTCAAATCAACTACGTTATCAATACCCGTTTTACAGTCGAGCGGGGTTATATTGTGGAAAGCAAGCGGGGCGGAGGCGGATATATCCGGATTATGAAGGTCCAGTTGAGGGATACCGCCGAGGTTATTGATCAGCTGCTTACCATTATCAAAGACCGGGTGACACAGGCCAATGCCGAGCATATCATCGGGAGGCTTGCTGAGGAAGAAATCATAACAATAAGGGAAGCGAAGATTATTCTAAGTGTGCTGGACCGCTCGGTGCTGTATATTGACCTGCCAGAGCGTGATGTCCTTCGGGCGAGGATGCTTCGGGCAGCCCTTAAGACGTTAATGTATAAATAAACGGTCAAATTAAAAGGGAGATGTATGGATGATTTGCCAGGAATGTAATGAGAGGCCTGCTACACTTCATTTCACCAAGGTGGTCAATGGTGAGAAATCAGAAGTTCACCTTTGTGAGAGATGTGCCTATGAAAAAGGTGAAATGTCTCTATTTAACGGTAGTGCAGGTTTTTCAATCAATGATTTATTGGGCGGCCTCCTGAACGGCGCGAATGCTTTTACTCAGTCGTCTCATAATCCTGTTGCCCACAAAGAGGAACTAAGGTGCCCTAAATGCCATATGGTGTATCAGCAGTTTGTGGAAATCGGCAGGTTTGGATGCGCAGAATGCTACAGTACTTTTAGAAATCATCTGGGCCCTGTTTTAAGAAGGCTTCACAGCGGCAATCTGGTGCACACCGGTAAAATACCAAAAAAAGCCGGAGGAAATATGAAGCTAAAGAAAAGGATTGAAGAACTGAAAGCCCGGCTGCAGGAACTTATCCAACAGGAAGAGTTTGAGGATGCGGCAGGCATTAGGGATGAAATCAGGGCGCTTGAAAAGGAAATGAATGCGAACCGAGATCATCAAGAGGGAGGGGAAGGGATATGAGCCTTGAACGCTTCCTGCAGAATGCAGTCAGTTCCTGGATGAGCGAAGAAGGTCCTGATTCGGATATTGTGATGAGTTCAAGGGTGCGGCTCGCCAGGAATTTAAAGAAGTACAGGTTTCCCATTCTTTTTTCCGAAAACGAGGCAGCAGAAATTATTGACTGGGCAGGGCAATTCCAGGGAGGCAATGAAGAAGCTGGCATTTGCAGCCTGGAACTGCATGCCATGAGTAATTTGAAGCCAGTGGAGAAAAGGGTTTTGGTGGAAAAGCATTTAGTCAGCCCGAATCTCGCTGAAAATTCACCATACGGAGCCGTGCTTCTGTCGGAAAATGAAGAGGTCAGTGTCATGATCAATGAAGAAGACCATCTTCGCATTCAATGCCTGTATCCCGGCCTCCAGTTAAATGAGGCATTATCAATGGCAGGGAAAATCGATGACTGGATCGAGGAGAAATCGGTATATGCCTTTGATGAGGAGCGGGGTTACTTAACGAGCTGCCCGACCAATGTAGGGACCGGCTTAAGGGCATCAGTCATGATGCACCTGCCGGGACTGGTTCTGACAAGGCAGATCAACAGGATCATACCTGCCATCAATCAGCTGGGGCTGGTGGTCAGGGGCATATACGGAGAAGGAAGTGAAGCCCTGGGCAATATCTTTCAGATTTCCAACCAAATCACCCTTGGGAAGTCGGAAGAGGATATCGTCGAAGACCTGCTGGGTGTTGTAGAACAGATTATTGAACGCGAAAGGTCAGCAAGGGAAGCATTAGTCAAAACCTCTGACATACAATTAGAAGATAGGGTATTCAGGTCATATGGAATCCTTGCCAACGCAAGGGTCATTGAAACCAAGGAAGCTGCTAAATGTTTATCAGATTTAAGGCTTGGGATCGACCTCGGATTTATAAAGAACATAACAAAAACCATCTTGAATGAGCTGATGATTCTTACTCAGCCCGGATTCCTGCAGCAATATGCCGGGGAGCCGTTAAATCCTGAAGAAAGAGATATAAGAAGGGCCGCATTGATACGCGAAAGGCTTAATTTAGAACTAAAATAGGGTTAGCAAGGAGGAATTGTCTATGATGTTCGGCCGGTTTACTGAAAGAGCTCAAAAGGTATTGGCACTAGCTCAAGAAGAAGCGATTCGATTAGGTCATAACAATATTGGAACAGAACACATTCTGCTTGGGTTAATTAGGGAAGGTGAAGGGATTGCAGCCAAGGCCCTCTATGCACTTGGTCTCGGCGCTGACAAAATTCAGAAGGAAGTTGAAAACCTGATTGGCAGGGGACAGGATACTGCTCAGTCCATTCACTATACACCCAGGGCAAAAAAAGTCATTGAACTTTCAATGGATGAAGCCAGGAAGCTTGGCCATTCTTACGTTGGCACAGAGCATGTGCTCCTTGGGCTGATCCGTGAGGGAGAAGGCGTGGCAGCAAGGGTGCTTAACAATCTGGGAGTGAGCTTGAACAAGGCCCGCCAGCAGGTACTTCAGCTTCTTGGAAGCAATGAGAGCGGGAGCCATCAGAGCGGAACATCAAGTGCAGCAAGCACGCCTACTCTTGACAGCCTTGCCCGCGATTTGACCGTGATTGCAAGGGAAGGGACGCTTGACCCGGTCATCGGACGCAGCAAGGAAATCACAAGGGTCATCGAAGTGCTGAGCCGGCGCACAAAAAACAATCCGGTGCTGATCGGGGAACCAGGCGTTGGTAAAACAGCCATCGCAGAAGGTCTGGCACAGCAGATTGTAAATAATGAGGTGCCGGAGATCCTTCGTGACAAGCGTGTTATGACGCTTGATATGGGAACAGTTGTTGCGGGAACCAAATACCGCGGTGAATTTGAGGATCGCCTGAAAAAGGTGATGGACGAAATCCGCCAGGCAGGAAATATCATTCTTTTCATAGATGAATTGCATACATTGATCGGTGCCGGCGGGGCAGAAGGTGCCATTGATGCTTCCAATATCCTGAAGCCTTCACTCGCTCGCGGTGAACTCCAGTGTATCGGAGCAACCACCCTGGATGAATACCGCAAATATATCGAAAAGGATGCTGCCCTTGAAAGAAGGTTCCAGCCAATCCAGGTCGATGAGCCAACGGTGGAAGAATCCATTCAGATCTTAAGCGGACTCCGCGACCGTTATGAGGCACATCATCGCGTATCCATCACGGATGAAGCGATTGATGCAGCAGTTAAGCTTTCTGACCGGTATATTTCAGACAGGTTCCTGCCTGATAAAGCCATTGACTTAATAGACGAAGCAGGCTCAAAAGTACGCCTGCGTTCATATACGACTCCTCCAAATCTCAAAGAGCTTGAAGTGAAGCTTGATGAGGTCAGGAAAGAGAAGGATGCTTCCGTCCAGAGCCAGGAGTTTGAAAAGGCAGCGTCCCTAAGGGATACAGAACAGCGCATTCGTGAGCAGCTGGAAGAGACAAAGAAAACCTGGAAAGAAAAACAGGGCAAAGAAAATACCGAGGTGACAGTCGAGGACATTGCCAATGTCGTATCGAGCTGGACGGGTGTTCCTGTATCAAGGCTTGCGGAAACAGAATCAGCCAAGCTCCTGAATATGGAACAGCTCCTGCATTCCAGGGTAATCGGGCAGGATGAAGCGGTTGTTGCCGTAGCGAAGGCTGTCCGCCGTGCCCGCGCCGGGTTGAAAGATCCTAAACGCCCGATTGGTTCATTCATTTTCCTTGGTCCGACAGGTGTAGGTAAGACAGAGCTTGCCCGTGCGCTCGCAGAATCCATCTTTGGCGATGAAGATGCCATGATCCGGATTGATATGTCAGAGTATATGGAAAAGCACTCCACTTCACGTCTTGTCGGTTCACCTCCAGGGTATGTAGGGTATGAAGAAGGCGGCCAGCTAACCGAGAAGGTCCGCCGTAAACCATATTCTGTGGTGCTGCTTGACGAAATCGAAAAGGCCCATCCTGATGTTTTCAATATCCTTCTTCAGGTCCTTGAAGACGGAAGGCTGACAGACTCCAAAGGACGTACTGTCGATTTCCGCAATACAATCATGATCATGACCTCGAATGTAGGGGCAGACACCTTAAAGCGCAACAAGTTTGTCGGATTTAACATCCAGGATGAAAAGCAGGATTATAAGGATATGAAGGGTAAAGTGATGGAGGAGCTTAAAAAAGCTTTCCGCCCTGAATTCCTGAACAGGATTGATGAAATTATTGTCTTCCACGCCTTGGAAAAGGCTCACTTGAAAGAAATTGTCACTCTCATGTCAGATGCGCTGGTGAAGCGTCTGAAAGAGCAGGATATCCATCTGGAGCTGACAGAGGCTGCCAAGGAGAAAATAACCGAGGAAGGATATGATCCTGAATACGGTGCAAGGCCGCTCCGAAGGGCCATTCAGAAGAATATTGAAGATTATTTATCTGAAGAGCTCCTGAAAGGCAATGTGGTAAAAGGCCAGAGTATTCAGATCGATATAGCCGATGGCGAACTGACAGTGCGCCCGGTTGAAAATACCCGGAAGTAAGGCAAGTCACGGCAGGTACACTATTGTTGTACCTGCTTTTTAAGTTGGCCGGGAGCTTTGGCTTAAGCATAATATGTCAATATTTGATTGCCGATTAAAGAAGGATTAAACTTTAATTAAGGTTAATATGTTTATATGTAGAGAGAAATAATGGAATTTACTTACTATAGATAAAGCGGGGAAAAGTATGGCTAAGAAAAAAACAAAATTCATCTGCGGCTCCTGCGGCTATGAATCTGCCAAATGGATGGGAAAATGCCCAGGGTGCGGAGATTGGAATAAAATGGTTGAGGAGGTGGAGATTGTTAAGCCTGCAAGAAGAGGGGCATTCACCCACTCAGAAGGCAAAGATTTTGGCGGTGAACGCCAGAAGGCAGCGCCGATCACCTCCATTGCGACCATTCAGGAACCAAGGATCACCACGGATTTAATTGAATTGAACCGTGTCCTCGGCGGGGGCATTGTACATGGATCCCTTGTACTGATTGGAGGAGACCCGGGTATCGGAAAATCCACCCTGCTCCTTCAGGTATCATCACAGCTCGCCAATAAAGAGAAGAAGGTTTTATATATATCAGGCGAGGAATCTGTCAAGCAGACGAAGCTTAGGTCAGAGCGTCTTGGGGTGACTTCGGCCAATTTATTTGTCTATTCAGAGACGGATATGGATTATATCGGCCAGGCCATCAAAGAAGTGGCACCTGACCTGGTTATCATCGATTCCATCCAGACTGTATTCAATGCTGAGGTCACTTCGGCGCCGGGAAGCGTATCACAGGTACGTGAATGTACAGCACAATTGATGAGAATTGCGAAAACCAACGGAATTGCGATTTTCATTGTGGGTCATGTGACAAAGGAAGGATCGATTGCCGGCCCGCGGCTGCTTGAACACATGGTGGATACAGTCCTTTACTTTGAAGGCGAAAGACACCATACCTACAGGATTGTCAGGGCTGTAAAAAACAGATTTGGCTCCACCAACGAAATGGGCATTTTTGAAATGAAGGAAAACGGACTGGAGGAAGTGGAAAACCCGTCCGAGATTTTTCTTGAAGAGAGATCCCAGGGAGGCTCTGGTTCGACGGTCGTGGCTTCCATGGAGGGGACGAGGCCGGTACTTGTGGAAATCCAGGCCCTCATTTCACCCACGAGTTTCGGGACCCCAAGGAGGATGGCGACCGGAACGGACCATAACCGGATATCCCTCATCATGGCCGTCCTGGAAAAAAGAGTGGGCATGCTGCTTCAAAACCAGGACGCGTATCTCAAGGTGGCGGGAGGCATCAAGCTGGATGAGCCGGCCATTGATCTTGCGATTGCAGTGAGCATCGCATCAAGCTTCAGGGATAAGCCTACCCGTCAGACAGACTGCCTGATCGGAGAAGTGGGCCTTACAGGGGAAGTGAGGAGGGTATCCCGGATAGAACAAAGAGTACAGGAAGCAGTAAAGCTTGGATTTGACCGCATCATTCTTCCGGCGAATAATCTCGGTGGCTGGAGCGTGCCAAAGGGTGTGGAGCTTGTTGGGGTATCAACTATATCCGAGGCCCTTCAATGCGCATTAGGAGGTTAAGTATGAGTGATAAAAGAACCCTGGATAAGACCAGGACAGAAATATTGCGGATGGTGGCCCCGGGGACTTCCTTAAGGGAAGGCATTGATAATGTCTTAAGGGCCAAGACAGGCGGCTTGATTGTTGTAGGGTGCAACGAGCGGGTAAGAGATATAGTGGATGGGGGTTTCCATATAGAAGCTCCCTTCTCTTCAAGCTATCTGTATGAGCTGGCAAAAATGGATGGAGCGATCATTTTGAATGAGAAGGCGGATACCATTATCCTTGCCAATGCCCAGCTTGCCCCGGATTCCTCGACCCCATCTTCCGAGACCGGGATGCGCCATAGAACAGCTGAAAGGGTGGCCAAGGAAACAAAAGCCCTTGTTGTCGCCATTTCACAGCGCCGTAATGTCATAACGTTATATCAGGGGAGCTTCCGTTACGCATTAAAGGATATGGCGGTCATCCTCACAAAAGCAAACCAGGCCATCCAGACCCTCGAGAAGTATAAGGCTGTACTGAGGCAGAGCATCACCCACCTTGGATTTCTGGAGTTTGAAGACGCTGTTACATATGGCGATGTTCTCCAGGCCATGCATCGTTTCATCATGGTCCTTCGGATCAAGGGCGAGCTTCTCGCCTATTTGAACGAGCTGGGTACGGAAGGCCGGCTGATCAGGCTGCAGATGAACGAGCTGCTGACAGATCTTGAGAATGAAGCGTTTTTGATCATTCAGGATTATATTTATGATAAAAGCGCATCATCCAAGGAAATTCTGCAAAAGCTTCAGGAGTTTTCAAACCTGGAGATCGTAGAGGACAGCATGATCATGAAGCTGCTTGGCTATCCGGGTTATACACCAATTGAAGACAGCCTGTTTCCCCGCGGATACCGCCTGCTGCATAAAATACCAAGGCTTCCGCTTTTGATCATAGAAAACCTTGTCACCCAGTTCAAGACGCTGTCCAATATTCTCCATGCCACGGTCGCTGAGCTTGATGATGTGGACGGCATCGGCGGCATCAGGGCAAAGAAAATCAAGGACGGCCTCCGCTCCATCAGGGAGCAGCACCTGACAGAGCGAAAAATCTAGTTTGAAACAGGCGCTCTTATATGTTAAAATGTTAGGCTTTAATCATTTGACACCCGCCATGAGTCGGTGCTAACCTTAGGTTGACGGCAGGGAGACACTGCAAGGCCGTATTAAATACTTGAATAAATATCAGAAATCATTAAATCCGGGTTTCGATTTTTTATATTTGATTATAATGAATAAGGGAGGTGAAGGGATGTTAAAACGAATTGTTCAGGCCTGTTTTTTGATAACGGGCGGCACAATGGGGATATTTTTAATTCCTGAATTAATGGCAGTTCTGCATGCTTCAGATATTACATTTATTAACAACGCTTATGTTACTGCAATTATAGGTGCTATCATTTTTTATCTAATTACTTTTAAAGCGATCGACCATGTGGTTAATTTCATTAAATGGTTTGAGGAGACCCTTGTGAAGGCACCGATCACAGATATCATCTTTGGAAGCCTGGGGCTGCTCGTAGGTCTGCTGCTTGCATTCCTGATTGGATTCGCCCTGAATGCGATCGAGGTTCCAATCATTAATACAGCTGCACCGATTCTTTTGACTTTATTGTTTGGTTATCTTGGCTTTCAGGTGGGCTTCAAGAAACGCGATGAGCTATCAGGCCTGTTTCGTACCAATAAAAAGAAGGCAAATGACCCGGACGAGGACGAGGATGGAGAGGGTACTAAAAATCAGCTTAAAATCCTTGATACAAGTGTGATCATCGACGGAAGGATTGCTGATATCTGCCAGACCGGGTTCCTTGAGGGCACGATCGTAATCCCGCAATTCGTACTCGGGGAGCTGCAGCATATTGCAGATTCATCGGATGCCCTGAAAAGGAACAGGGGCCGGCGGGGGCTGGATATCCTGAACAGGATTCAAAAGGAGCTTGCCGTCAAGGTTGAAATGTATGAAGGTGATTTTGAAGAAATCCAGGAAGTGGATTCCAAGCTTGTGAAATTGGCCAAGCTGACAGGCGGTATGGTCGTCACTAATGATTTTAACCTGAATAAGGTGTGTGAGTTCCAGAAGGTGGCGGTCTTGAATATCAATGACCTTGCCAACGCCGTCAAGCCGGTTGTCCTGCCTGGTGAAGAGATGAACATCCAGGTGATAAAGGATGGCAAGGAACAGAACCAGGGCGTTGCCTATCTAGATGATGGCACCATGATCGTCGTAGAGGACGGCCGTAATTATATTGGCAAGCGGATTGATGTAATGGTAACGAGTGTGCTTCAGACATCGGCAGGCAGGATGATTTTTGCAAAACCGAAAATGCTTGAAAAGGCACTGTAAATGAATGGGAGCAGTTGGCAATGAATTATGATGTAATCATACCTGCAGCAGGCAGAGGCACCAGGATGAAGGCGGACAGGAACAAACTGCTGCTTCCACTGAAGGGCACCCCGCTGATCGTGTATACAATTAAAGTGTTCAGCAATGACCCATCCTGCAGAAGGATTATCCTTCCGGTGGCATCCGGTGACATGGAAAGCCTGGAAGAAATCATTAATGGCCATTCTTTTGGAAAGCCG
The DNA here is from genome assembly GCF_046237605.1 of Paraperibacillus marinus. Lineage (GTDB taxonomy): Bacteria > Bacillota > Bacilli > Bacillales > DSM-1321 > Paraperibacillus > Paraperibacillus marinus. The sequence continues at coordinate 108,685 of NZ_CP143542.1, forward strand.
ATCCAGCTCATAGCAGGCGGTAAAGAGCGCCAGGACAGCGTGTATAACGGGCTTATGGCCCTTGGGGAAACAGAGGGGATGGTGCTTGTCCATGACGGCGCCCGTCCCTTTATACAGCAGAACCAGATTGAGGCGCTTGTCAGGACAGCCTCTTCCTCAGGCGCTGCCATTCTTGCAGTGCCTGTAAAGGATACAATCAAAAGGGCTTTGGATAATACGGTGATAGAAACTGTTGAACGATCCAGCTTGTGGGCAGTGCAGACTCCACAGGCTTTTCGTATTTCCCTGTTGAAAGAAGCACATTCCGAGGCAAAAAAGACACATTTTCTCGGCACGGATGAAGCCAGCCTGATTGAAAAATTGGGGCATAGCGTCTCTGTAGTCGAAGGGAATTATGATAATATAAAAATTACTACACCCGAGGATCTATATTTTGCCGAAGCGATCTTAAATAAGGTAAATGATCCAAATCGGCCTTAAAAGGAGTCATGTAAATGTTTCGAGTCGGACAGGGGTTTGACGTACACCAGCTTGTTGAAGGAAGGCCGCTGATTATAGGCGGAATCACGATACCCTATGAAAAAGGGCTGCTCGGCCATTCGGATGCCGATGTGTTATTGCATACCGTTGCGGATGCATGCCTTGGCGCCATCGGTGAAGGAGATATCGGAAGGCACTTTCCGGACACTTCACCATTATTTAAGGACGCTGATTCAAGCGGACTCCTTAAGGAAGTCTGGGAGCTTGTAAAGGAGAAAGGCTATGCGCTTGGGAATGCGGATTGCACTATCATCGCACAGAGCCCGAAAATGGCTCCTTATATCGAAGCGATGAGAGCGAAGATAGCGGAGCTCCTGGAAGGCAGTCCGGACCAGGTGAATGTTAAGGCAACAACAACAGAAAAATTAGGCTTCACGGGGCGGGGCGAAGGAATAGCAGCCCAGGCCGCCGTGCTGCTAGTCAAAAAATAGGAGGAACAGCAGCGATGTCAAACGAAATTCGAGTCCGTTATGCACCCAGCCCAACTGGTAATTTACATATAGGGAATGCAAGAACAGCATTATTCAACTATCTCTTTGCCCGCAGCAAGGGCGGGAAGTTTATTATCCGGATAGAAGATACGGATAAAAAGCGGAATATCGAAGGCGGCGAGGAGAGCCAGCTGAAGTATTTGAAGTGGCTTGGCATTGACTGGGACGAGAGCGTCGATATCGATGGCGGCTTCGGCCCTTACCGTCAGTCAGAGCGGACTGAGATTTATAGAAAGTATTATATGGAGCTCCTGGAAAAAGGCCTTGCATATAAATGCTATTGTACTGAGGAAGAGCTGGCAGCTGACCGCGAAGCCCAGATGGCAAGGAATGAAACGCCCGTATATTCCGGCAAGTGCCGCCATTTAACGGACAGCGAGCGGACTGCACTGGAGATGGAAGGCCGTGAGCCAAGCATCCGATTTGCTGTTCCTGAGGGCAGAGTATTTTCCTTCAACGATATGGTTAAAGGAGAAGTTTCATTTGAATCTGAAGGGATGAGCGACCAGGTAATCGTGAAGAAGGATGGGACGCCGACTTATAACTTCGCAGTGACAATCGATGATCATCTAATGAAGATCTCGCATGTTCTCAGAGGGGATGACCATATTTCCAACACCCCAAAACAGCTGATGATATACGAGGCGCTCGGCTTCGAACCGCCTGTATTCGGGCACATGACCCTCATTGTGAATGAAAGCAGGAAGAAGCTTAGCAAACGCGATGAAACCATTATCCAGTTCATTGAGCAGTACGAGGAGCTTGGCTATCTTCGGGAAGCCTTGTTCAACTTCATCGCCCTCCTTGGATGGTCGCCTTCAGGCGAGGAAGAGCTTCTTACGAAAGAGGAATTTATCCAGGCGTTTGATGAAGCCAGGCTTTCCAAATCACCTGCGCTGTTTGATAAGCAGAAGCTGTTATGGATGAATAACCAATACATGAAAAAGCTGGACCTGCCGCAGGCTGTGGAGCTGTGTTTTCCTCATCTTGTAAAAGCAGGCAGGCTCCCTGAACATCTGACAGAGGATGGCCGTGCCTGGCTGAATGGCCTTGTAGAGCTGCTGCTTGAGAAGCTGAGCTATGGAGCCGAGATTGTTGAACTGTCAGGACTTTTCTTCGAAGAGGAAATGCAGCTCGATGAAGAAAGCAGGACCGTCCTTGCCGAAGAGCAGGTGCCTGAGGTGCTTGCGGCTTTCAAGGCTGAAGTGGAAAGTCTTCAGGACTTTACGGCTGAACATATTAAGGCAGCCATGAAAGCTGTCCAAAAGGGTACAGGCCATAAAGGGAAGAAGCTGTTCATGCCAATCCGGGCAGCGGTGACAGGGCAGACACACGGCCCTGACCTGCCAAAGACCATCGAACTGCTTGGCAAAGAGAAAATACTTTCCCGTCTTGCTGATTTTTTAAATTAACATTTTGGCAAAAATATAATATAGTAATAAGTAGTCAGATGAAATTGCGTTGACAGGGAGAAGTACATAGACGAAGCTTCCCAGAGAGAACCATCACCGGCTGAAAGTGGTTCATGCCTCTCGTTTTTGGAAATGCACCCTCGAGCCCTTCGCGGAAAAGACTTTCAGGAGTCCAGTATGCAAGGCGGTCTGCCTCCCGTTAACGAGGCCTAAAAGCAGGAAAGGGCATAAGCCTTTTCAATCAGAGTGGAACCGCGCTAAAAGCGTCTCTGTCATTGTGACAGAGGCGCTTTTTTATATCCCAAAAAGAAATCAGCCCATAATCAGGGAGGTGGCGTCATGTTTAGAGCATTAAAAGAAGATGTCGATGTAGTATTTGATCAGGATCCTGCTGCGCGGAGCTATACAGAGGTTATTTTAACTTACTCTGGTCTGCATGCCATCTGGGCACACCGGGCTGCGCATGCATTTTATAAAAGAAAGTGGTTTTTTATCGCCAGGGTGATATCGCAGGTCAGCCGTTTCTTCACCGGCATTGAAATCCATCCGGGCGCAAAAATCGGCAGAAGGTTTTTTATTGACCATGGAATGGGTGTGGTGATCGGTGAAACCTGTGAAATTGGAGATAATGTAACCATCTTTCAAGGAGTCACCCTTGGGGGCACAGGGAAGGAAAAGGGGAAGCGCCATCCTACCATCCATGACAATGTACTGATTTCTACCGGTGCAAAGGTATTAGGATCGATCGTGATTGGCGAGAATTCTAAAGTCGGCGGAGGCTCTGTCGTCCTTAGGGATGTTCCCCCGAACTCCACCGTGGTCGGCATACCTGGCAGAGTGGTCGTCCAGAACGGCATCCGGGTCAAAAACGATTTGAACCACTGCGATCTGCCGGATCCAATAAATGACAGACTGAAGGCCCTTGAAGCAGAAATTCAGGCCCTGAAGCAGGAACTTATAGAAAAAGGAATCGAAAGGAGTCTAAAGCCGTGAGCATTCAGATCTATAACACGCTTTCTAGACAAAAGGAAGAATTTAAGCCGCTTGAGCCGGGAAAGGTAAAAATGTATGTTTGCGGCCCGACGGTATATAACTATATCCATATCGGGAATGCCCGCCCTGCGATCGTATTCGATACAGTCAGGAGATACCTCGAATACCGGGGCTATGATGTCCAATATGTATCAAACTTCACGGATGTGGATGATAAGTTGATCAAGGCAGCGAAGGAGCTTGGCGGAGAAGTGCCGGAAATCGCCGACAAATTCATCGAAGCTTATTTTGAGGATGTAGGCGCTCTTGGGTGCAAGAAGGCGGACGCACACCCGCGAGTCATGGAAAATATGGATATTATCATTGATTTTATTGCCTCTTTGGTTGATAAAGGGTTTGCTTATGAATCGGAGGGGGATGTATATTACAGAACCAGGAAATTTAACGGATATGGCAAGCTTTCTCACCAATCCATAGATGAGCTGAAGCTGGGCGCAAGAATCGAAGTAGGCGAGAAGAAGCAGGATTCCCTGGATTTTGCCCTCTGGAAGGCCGCCAAGGAAGGCGAGATCTCATGGGACAGCCCATGGGGCAAAGGCCGTCCAGGCTGGCATATTGAATGCTCTGCCATGGCTAAGAAGTATCTCGGTGACACGATTGACATCCATGCCGGGGGACAGGATCTTGCGTTCCCGCATCACGAGAATGAAATCGCCCAGTCAGAGGCGCTGTCCGGCAAGGAATTCTCCCGATATTGGATGCATAATGGCTATATCAACATCGATAACGAGAAAATGTCAAAATCGCTGGGCAATTTTGTGACAGTACACGATATCATTAAACGTCATGATCCGAATCTGATCCGTTTCTTCATGCTGTCCGTCCACTACCGTCATCCGATTAATTACAGTGAGGAACTGCTGGAAAAATTAATGGCCGGGCTGAACAGGCTGAAAACTTCTTACCAGAATCTTATTCATCGCAGCGGGGCAAGCACCGGTCTTACGGAAAACAATCAGGAATGGCTGGATAAGCTCTCAGCGATCCGGAGAGATTTTGAAAAAGAAATGGATGACGATTTCAATACAGCGAATGCCGTTTCTATACTGTTTGAGCTTTCTAAGCAGGCCAATTATTATCTGCTCGAAAAGAATACAGACAAAGCGGTGATTGAGGCGTTCATTAAGGAATTCAAGGAACTCTTTGCTGTCCTGGGTCTTTCACTCAAGGAAGAGGAACTGCTGGATGAAGAGATTGAAGCTCTTATTGAACAGCGGATCCAGGCGCGGAAGGACCGCAATTTTGCCCTGTCTGATGAAATACGCGACCGTTTGAAGGAAATGAATATCATTCTGGAGGACACAGCCCAGGGAACCAGATGGAAACGAGGGTGAGCGGCATGTTCGACTATGATCATCATGTAAATGCGCACCTGCTGAACAGCCTGGCCCTTGCCTATATGGGGGATGCCGTATATGAAGCATATATCCGGCACCACCTCCTTCAGAAAGGGGGCATCAGGCCGCACCGTCTGCACCGTGAGTCCACGACATTTGTGTCAGCAAAGGCCCAGAGTAAAGTGATCCATCATTTCCTTGATGCAGACCTGTTAACAGAGGACGAAACAGCTGTCGTCAAGAGGGGCCGCAATGCCAAGTCGGGAACCATTCCAAAAAACACGGATGTACAGACCTATCGATACAGTACGGCCTTTGAAGCATTGATCGGCTTCTTGTTTTTGAATAATGAAAGAGACAGGATGGAAGGCCTTATAGGACAGGCCATTCAGTACATAGAGTCCCAGAAAGGAGGAACAGGCAATGAGTGAAGATTTTATAATTGGAAGGAACCCTGTTTCAGAAGCGCTTCGTTCGAACAGGGAAATCAATAAAATCTGGGTGGCTGAAGGAGCGCAAAAGGGTTCCATGCAGCCTATTATTGCAATGGCCAAGGAAGCGAACATTATGGTTCAGATTGTGCCGAGGAAGAAAATTGACCAGATGATCGAGGGCAATCACCAGGGCGTCATTGCCCAGGTAGCGGCCTACAGCTATGCTGAAATGGACGATTTATTTGAGAACGCAAAAAAGAAGGGCGAGGATCCGTTCTTCCTGATTCTTGATGAAATCGAAGATCCGCATAATCTTGGCTCTATCATGAGGACGGCGGATGCATCCGGTGTACACGGGATCATCATACCAAAGCGGAGGGCAGTCGGCCTTACAGCTACGGTCGCCAAGTCTTCCACAGGTGCCATCGAATACATTCCGGTCGTCAGGGTTACAAACCTGTCAAGGGCGATAGAAGAACTAAAAGAGCGCGGTGTCTGGATAGCTGGTACCGATGCCAAAGGCAGCCAGGATTACCGGAAGATTGACGGGAACATGCCGCTTGCCGTGGTAATTGGAAGTGAGGGCAAGGGAATGGGCCGGCTGATCAGGGACAAGTGCGATTTTCTTTTCAACCTGCCGATGAAAGGGAAAGTAACGTCCCTGAATGCTTCTGTAGCAGCTGGATTACTGATGTACGAGGTTTACCGCAAGCGGCACCCATTAGGGGAATAGCCATGGACATCCTTTTGGTGGATGGCTACAATATCATCGGTGCCTGGCCCGAGCTCCGGGCCCTCAGGAACCATGACCTTCAGGCAGCAAGGGACAGATTGATCCAAAAGATGGCGGAATATCAGGCTGTCAGCGGCTTCAGAGTGATTGTCGTCTTTGATGCCCATTATGTCCAGGGGATGGAAAAGAAGTATAAGGATTACAAGGTAGAAGTCATTTTCACCCGTGAAAATGAGTCTGCAGACGAGCGGATTGAAAAGCTTGCGATAGAGCTCAATAACATTAGAACCCAGATTCATGTGGCGACCTCGGATGCGACTGAGCAATGGGCCATTTTCGGCCAGGGAGCCCTCCGCAAGTCGGCCCGCGAATTATTTAATGAAATGGAGCATATGGACAAGGAGATAGAGAAAGACATTGCCAAAACTGCCAAGAAAAAGCCGGCAGCCAAGATTCAGCTGAGCAATGAAGTGGCAGAAATTTTTGAAAAATGGCGCAGAGGGACCTTTTGAGTTATTGACGTCCAAATTTTAGCTCCTGTATAATATCCTTATCTATGTATTGCGGCCGGGGGGATATGTGTGATTGCAAACTTGGAAATCCTGCAGAACGAGCGTTTCCTGAAAATGGAAGACGAGCCTTTGGTAGAGCTGGTACATAAGGGCGACAGTGACGCACTTGATTTTATCATCCAAAAATATCGAAATTTTGTCCGCGCGAAAGCAAGGACTTATTTCCTGATCGGCGCAGATAAGGAAGATATTGTCCAGGAAGGAATGATCGGCCTCTTTAAAGCCATAAGGGACTTTAGGGAGGACAAGCTCACTTCATTCAAAGCCTTTGCCGAGCTGTGCATCACAAGGCAGATCATCACGGCAATCAAGACCGCTACCCGCCAGAAGCATATTCCCCTCAACTCCTATGTGTCTCTCGATAAGCCGATTTACGATGAGGAATCCGACCGTACCCTGATGGATGTCCTGACAGGGGCAAAGGCCCAGGATCCGGAAGAGCTCGTCATCAGCCAGGAAGAGTTTGATGATATAGAGCTCAAGATGGCAGAGCTTTTAAGCGACCTTGAAAGGCGGGTGCTGGCTCTTTATCTTGAGGGTCAGTCCTATCAGGAAATTTCAGAGGAGCTGAACAGGCATGTGAAGTCCATAGATAATGCGCTCCAGCGGGTAAAAAGGAAATTGGAGCGGTACCTGGAAGCCCGGGAAGTCACACTGTGAGTCCCGCTGCCCGGCTGGCTCCATTTTCATATTGACATAAAAAGGGAGCCATGATAAAGTTTCTAGAGTGTATAAGTATGAGGATGTTATTCTATGAAAAAGAAAATCGTATTATCATGTGCAGAATGCGGCTCCCGGAATTATTCCACAGAGAGCAGCAGTTCCGGCACAGAGCGTTTAGAAATAAATAAGTTTTGCAGTACTTGCAATAAACATGTGCTTCACAAAGAGACGAAGTAAGATTTACACAGACATAGACACCAGTCATTTTACCCGGGGTGGAGGTTATTACATTCATGCAGCGCATAACTGAGTTTTTTCGCGGCGTAGGCCGTGAAATGAAAAAGGTAAGCTGGCCAAAGCGCAAAGAGCTCACATCATATACGATCACGGTTCTTAGCACCATCGTTTTCATGGCTATTTTCTTTGCAGTGGTTGACTTGGGGATTTCAAAGTTAATTCGTTTAATACTTGAATAAGTTAGTGTAAATAATGGTATAATGGTGATACATTCATATTCTTCTTAAAAAAGCCCGCGAGACGGGTTTTTTAATTTGGGTAATTTTTTTTATGTGCATGTGGATTTGATCAGTGAGTCATGAAGATAATGACAGCAGCGGACAGCAGTCTTTTTGTTTATCTGCATAAATGTAAAACTTAAGCTATTAGGGAGGGAAGGACACTTAGTCCTACTGAGATGGAAAAGAATTGGTATGTAGTCCACACCTACTCCGGTTACGAGAATAAGGTAAAGGCGAATCTTGAGAAGCGTGTTGAAACCATGGCGATGCAAGATAAGATCTTCCGGGTAGTGGTTCCTGAAGAGGAAGAGACAAGCGTAAAAGACGGCAAGAAGAAAACTGTGAAAAAGAAAGTATTCCCAGGCTATGTGCTGGTTGAAATCATCATGACGGATGATTCCTGGTATGTGGTCCGCAATACGCCTGGTGTAACCGGGTTTGTAGGCTCAGCGGGTTCCGGCTCCAAGCCGACTCCATTGCTGCCTGAGGAAGTTGTGACCATCCTTAAGCATATGGGCATGGAAGAGAGACGAGTGGATGTCGATTATACGCTTGGCGAGAAGGTCCAGGTTAAGGAAGGTCCATTCGCTACCTTTGTCGGCTCAATTGAGGAAATCGACAAAGACAAATCGAAGCTTAAGGTTCTGGTCAATATGTTCGGCCGTGATACTCCGGTAGAACTGGATTATGAACAGGTAGAGAAAATATAAACTAAAATAAACTTGAAATCATTTTGAAAAAGTGGTAATATTTCAAAGGTCAGTATGTCTCATTTAATGAGACCTGAACCATTAGACTAAATTCTTTATTCATAATATAAAGAATCCAGATGAGTGGGAGGGTTCCATAACCCATATACCACATCACGGACGATAAGGAGGTGTGTCTCGTGGCTAAAAAAGTAATTAAACTAGTAAAACTGCAAATCCCTGCAGGTAAAGCTAACCCAGCGCCGCCAGTTGGTCCTGCACTTGGTCAAGCCGGTGTTAACATCATGGGTTTCTGTAAAGAGTTTAACGCTCGTACAGCAGATCAAGCTGGTCTTATCATTCCGGTAGAAATCACGGTATTTGAGGACCGTTCATTTACATTCATTACGAAAACTCCGCCCGCTGCAGTTCTTCTTAAGAAAGCGGCTGGTCTAGAGTCTGGTTCTGGTGAACCAAATCGTAAAAAGGTTGCAACAGTCAAGCGTGATACAGTACGTGAGATTGCTGAAACTAAAATGCCTGACCTGAATGCAGCTAGCGTTGAATCTGCTATGCGCATGGTTGAAGGTACTGCTCGCAGTATGGGTATCGTCATTGAAGACTGATCCATATAAGATGTAAAGGTGTTTCTTGGGGGTTGCGGTGTTGTCAAAGATGCTCGCAACCTTTATTCGTGGGAGGTTATTCCGCTAAAACCACATTATAGGAGGACAATTAAAATGGCTAAAAAAGGCAAGAAGTATCTAGAAGCTGCAAAGCTTGTAGACCGTACAAAAGCATATTCAGCTGCTGAAGCTGTTGAACTTGTAAAACAAACAAACACAGCTAAGTTTGATGCAACTGTTGAGGTTGCTTTCCGTCTGGGCGTAGACCCTAAGAAAGCTGACCAGCAAATCCGTGGAGCAGTTGTGCTTCCAAACGGAACTGGTAAAACTCAGCGTGTATTGGTATTTGCTAAAGGCGAAAAAGCAAAAGAAGCAGAAGCTGCTGGCGCTGATTTCGTAGGCGATACTGATTACATCAACAAAATTCAGCAAGGCTGGTTTGATTTCGATGTGATCGTTGCAACTCCAGACATGATGGGTGAAGTTGGTAAGCTTGGACGCGTATTGGGTCCTAAAGGCTTAATGCCAAACCCTAAAACTGGAACTGTTACTTTCGATGTTGAAAAAGCAGTTAAAGAAATCAAAGCTGGTAAAGTGGAATACCGTGTTGATCGTCAAAGCAACATCCACGTTCCAATCGGGAAAGTTTCTTTCGATAACGAAAAACTTCTTGAAAACTTCACCACGATCTATGATACTTTATTAAAAGTTAAGCCGGCGGCTGCTAAAGGGACATACATGAAGAATGTATCTGTCACTTCTACAATGGGCCCTGGTGTGAAGGTTGACGCTTCTTCTTTCACAGCTTCAAAATAATGTTGACAACCTAAGAAATATTTAATATACTATTTCTTGTTGAAAATAAAATACATTTGTACCGAAGACAGCAGGTGCATCCAATGCTTAATTTTCCTGCCGAGGTAAATTCGATATAATAGTCACTGACTAAAACGAACTTACTGCCTCCATGTCTTCCCTGATATGGAGGCTTTTTCATTGGTATGAATTGTGTTTGACAAATCTTACAGGAGGTGTCTAGATGAGCAGTGCTGTTGAACAAAAGAAACAAATCGTAGAGGATATTGCCAGTAAATTCAAAGCAAGTAAATCTACTATCGTTGTTGATTACCGCGGCTTGACCGTTGCGGAAGTAACAGAGCTTCGTAAGCAGCTGCGTGAAGCTGGCATCGAGTTCAAGGTTTTCAAAAACTCTATGACTCGCCGTGCCGCTGAATCTGTAGAGCTTGGCGGATTGAATGAATCCCTTACTGGTCCTAACGCAATTGCGTTCAGTAACGAAGATGTTGTTGCACCAGCGAAAATCCTTAACGATTTCGCTAAAAAACACGAAGCGCTTGAAATCAAAGCGGGTGTTATCGAGGGGAACCTTGCTACAGTTGAAGAAGTTAAGGCTCTTGCTGAACTTCCATCTCGCGAAGGACTTCTTTCTATGTTGCTTAGCGTGCTTCAAGCACCTATCCGCAACCTTGCTCTTGCTGCAAAAGCTGTTGCAGACCAAAAAGAAGAACAAGGCGCATAAGCTGATCCTGGCTGTCGGCTGATTCAAATAAAAAAACATATACTCAAGGAGGAAATAAGTAATGACTAAAGAACAAATCATTGAAGCAGTTAAATCCATGACTGTTTTAGAACTTAACGATCTTGTAAAAGCTATCGAAGAAGAATTTGGCGTAACTGCTGCAGCTCCTGTAGCTGTAGCTGGCGGAGCAGGCGGCGGAGACGCAGCTGCTGAGCAGACTGAATTTGATGTTATCCTAGCTAGCGCTGGCGACCAAAAAATCAAAGTTATCAAAGTTGTTCGTGAAATCACGGGCCTTGGTCTTAAAGAAGCGAAAGAACTTGTTGATAACACTCCTAAAGCAGTTAAAGAAGGAGCTTCTAAAGAAGAAGCTGAAGAAGTTAAAGCTAAGCTTGAAGAAGTTGGCGCTAACGTCGAAGTTAAGTAATATTGCATAAAAAGAGAGCCCGCTTTTAAAGCGGGCTCTTTTTAACACCAAAGCTTGGAGTGGAATCCCCAAGCTTTAATTCTTTCTATGTGAGGGTGAAACTAGATGGGCGATCACTATTTTACACACAACCCAAATGCCGAAAGCAATCCGAAAACCTGGACGTTCACTTTGAGGGGCAGAGAGTTCCGTTTTAAGACAGATGCCGGTGTCTTCTCAAAGAATGAAGTGGATTTCGGCTCAAGGCTGCTGATCGAAGCCTTTGTGCCCAATGAGGATGTTAAAGGCAGACTGCTTGATGCGGGCTGCGGCTACGGGCCGATCGGCCTGACCGTTGCGCCTGATGTTGAAGACGCCGTTGTCCATATGATTGATGTGAATGAAAGGGCATTGATGCTCGCAAAAGAAAATGCCGCTCTCAACAAGATCGGCAATGTGGAGATATATCAAAGCGACAGGCTGCTTGGTGTGAAGGAAACCGGGTTTGCTTCGATCTTGACAAACCCGCCAATACGCGCGGGCAAGAGGATCGTGCATGATATCCTGGAGCAGTCTTTTGAGAAGCTGGCGGATAAGGGCGAGCTGTGGGTGGTTATCCAGAAAAAGCAGGGAGCTCCTTCGGCGATGGATAAAATGGAAGAATTATTCGGGAATGTAGAAACCGTGGATAAAAAGAAGGGGTACTACATCCTGCGCTCTAAAAAAGGACTGCAGGAATAAGTTTTAAACGGGGCAATATGAAAAAAGTCCTTTAAAAGGTTTGACTGGGAAAAATGGCTATGATAATATTATTTAATGCATATATATAATTTCCCTCATTATGCATACTCTCATTATTATTATAGTATAAAAAGTGCTTTTGTGGGAAAAAATATATTGATAATAGTTTGTTTTTTTGAAAATGCGGTTTTTAAAATAGAAAACCCTTTTTCTTTTTTTGTCTGTGAGTTAACAGCTACATAGGCATGCTTATATCGCTTAACAGGCGAAGATTTACACTTATAATGCTTTATTTGAGGGGTGAATCAGTTGACAGGTCAACTAGTTCAGTATGGACGACACCGCCAGCGCAGAACTTATGCAAGAATCAGCGAGGTTTTAGAATTACCGAATCTTATCGAGATTCAAACCTCCTCTTACCAATGGTTTCTTGATGAGGGCTTACGAGAAATGTTCCAGGATATTTCTCCTATCGAGGACTTTACAGGCAACCTTTCGCTAGAATTCATTGATTACAGTCTCGGAGATCCGAAGTATTCAGTGGAGGAATCCAAGGAGCGCGATGTTACGTATTCTGCTCCGCTACGCGTGAAGGTACGTCTGGTAAACAAGGAAACAGGCGAAGTAAAAGACCAGGATGTTTTCATGGGTGACTTCCCGCTAATGACTGAGACAGGCACCTTCGTCATCAATGGTGCAGAACGTGTCATCGTTTCTCAGTTAGTGCGTTCTCCAAGTGTCTACTTTAGCGGAAAGTTAGACAAGAATGGGAAAAGGGGCTATACAGCCACTGTCATTCCAAACCGCGGGGCTTGGCTTGAGTATGAAACAGATGCTAAGGATGTCGTTTACGTAAGGATCGACCGTACAAGGAAACTTCCGGTCACTGTCCTGCTTCGTGCACTCGGGTTTGGCTCTGATCAAGAAATCATTGATTTGATTGGCGATAATGAATATATCCGCAATACGCTTGAAAAAGACAACACAGAAAGCACCGAAAAGGCATTGCTTGAGATCTACGAGCGTCTCCGCCCAGGCGAGCCGCCGACTGTAGAGAACGCAAAAAGCCTTCTCGTTTCCAGATTCTTTGATCCAAAAAGATATGACCTTGCTAATGTTGGACGCTATAAGATCAACAAAAAGCTTCATATCAAAAACCGCCTGTTCAATCAGCGCCTGGCCCAGACTCTGGCTGACCCGGAGACGGGAGAAATCATTGCTGAGGCGGGCACACTGCTTGACCGCAGGAATTTAGACCGCATCATCCCTTTCCTTGAAAAAGGAGTGGAATTTAAATCATTCAACCCTGTCAGCGGAGTAGTAGATGAAGATATTCTCATGCAGATTATCAAAATTTATGCACCGACCGATGCCGAAGGTGAAAAAGTCATCAATGTAATAGGAAATGCTTATGTAGAAGAACAGGTGAAGAATATCACGCCTGCCGATATCATTTCTTCCATCAGCTATTTCTTCAACCTGCTGCATTCAGTAGGCGACACTGATGATATTGACCATTTAGGAAACCGCCGCCTGCGTTCTGTAGGAGAACTTCTGCAAAACCAGTTCAGGATCGGTCTTTCCCGTATGGAACGTGTTGTTCGTGAAAGGATGTCCATCCAGGATACGAACACAATAACACCTCAACAGTTGATTAATATCCGTCCAGTTATCGCTTCCATCAAAGAGTTCTTTGGAAGTTCCCAGCTGTCGCAGTTCATGGACCAGACGAACCCTCTTGCTGAATTGACGCACAAACGCCGTCTATCTGCATTGGGACCAGGCGGACTGACCCGTGAGCGTGCTGGTTTTGAAGTGCGTGACGTCCATTATTCGCATTACGGCCGCATGTGTCCGATTGAGACTCCTGAGGGACCAAACATCGGGTTGATCAACTCCCTTTCAAGCTTCGCCAAGGTAAACCGTTTCGGATTCATCGAAACTCCTTACCGCCGTGTGGACCCTGAAACAGGGAAGATCACCAGCAGAATCGACTATATGACTGCTGATGAGGAAGATAACTATGTTGTAGCCCAGGCGAACGTACTGCTTGATGAGACAGGCGCATTCGTCGAGGAAGATATCATTGCGCGTTTCCGCGGTGAGAATACCGTTGTAAAACGCGACCGTGTAGATTACATGGATGTATCGCCTAAGCAGGTTGTTTCTGCGGCGACTGCCTGTATCCCGTTCCTTGAAAACGATGACTCCAACCGTGCCCTTATGGGAGCGAACATGCAGCGTCAGGCTGTGCCATTAATGCAGCCTGAAGCACCGATTGTCGGAACAGGCATGGAATACGTGTCTGCAAAAGACTCAGGTGCTGCTGTCATTTGTAAACACGAAGGAATCGTCGAGCACGTCGAATCCAGGGAAGTATGGGTAAGGCGCGTGAAGGAAGTAGACGGCCAGGAAGTCAAGGGCGACCTTGACAAGTACAGGATGCTTAAATTCATCCGATCCAATCAGGGAACCTGCTATAACCAGCGACCAATCGTAAGCGTTGGCGACCGGGTGACAAAGGGAGAAATCCTTGCTGATGGACCATCGATGGAAAAGGGCGAACTTGCACTTGGACGAAATGTACTGGTAGCCTTCATGACTTGGGACGGCTACAACTATGAGGATGCCATCATCATGAGCGAACGTCTTGTAAAAGACGATGTATATACTTCTATCCATATTGAAGAATATGAATCCGAATCCCGTGATACCAAGCTCGGGCCGGAAGAGATCACAAGGGATATTCCAAACGTCGGCGAGGATGCACTCCGCAACCTAGACGAGCGCGGAATCATCCGTGTAGGAGCCGAAGTTAAAGACGGCGACCTGCTTGTCGGTAAAGTAACTCCTAAGGGTGTTACAGAGCTGACAGCCGAGGAAAGGCTTCTTCACGCAATCTTTGGTGAAAAAGCACGTGAAGTGCGGGATACATCGCTTCGTGTTCCTCACGGCGGCGGCGGTATCGTACTCGATGTCAAAGTCTTCAACCGTGAAGACGGCGATGAGCTTCCTCCAGGCGTCAACCAGCTTGTACGTGCCTATATCGTACAGAAGCGTAAGATATCCGAGGGAGACAAAATGGCGGGACGACATGGTAACAAAGGGGTAATCTCCCGGATCCTTCCGGAAGAGGATATGCCTTTCCTTCCAGACGGCACGCCAGTCGACATCATGTTGAATCCGCTGGGTGTACCATCCCGTATGAACATCGGGCAGGTGCTCGAACTCCACCTTGGAATGGCCGCAAGGTATCTTGGGATCCATGTTGCATCTCCAGTATTTGACGGAGCGAGGGAAGAGGATGTATGGGGCACGATTGCAGAGGCCGGCATGGCGAGTGACGCCAAGACAGTCCTGTACGACGGCCGCTCCGGCGAACCGTTTGATAACAGAGTATCTGTTGGTGTCATGTACATGATCAAGCTTGCCCACATGGTTGATGATAAGCTGCATGCACGTTCAACTGGACCTTACTCACTTGTTACACAGCAGCCGCTCGGCGGTAAAGCCCAATTCGGCGGACAGCGCTTTGGGGAGATGGAGGTTTGGGCACTTGAAGCTTATGGTGCTGCATATACCCTTCAGGAGATCCTTACAGTCAAATCCGATGATGTCGTGGGCCGTGTGAAAACATACGAGGCAATCGTCAAAGGTGAAAACGTCCCTGAACCAGGAGTGCCAGAATCGTTCAAGGTTCTTATCAAAGAGCTTCAAAGCTTAGGTATGGATGTCAAAATCATGTCTGGTGAAGATAAAGAGATCGAAATGCGCGACCTTGATGATGAAGAAGAACTGAATCAAGCAGACTCGCTTACAATTGATACGGACCCAAAAGAGCCTGAATCAGAAACAGTAGGCTCCAAAGAGTAAAACAGCTTCGGAAATGCAATAAGGGTAAAACCTGGAGATTAAGAGGGAGGTAGGCCCCTTGATAGACGTTAATAATTTTGAGTATATGAAAATTGGTTTAGCTTCTCCTGACAAGATCCGTTCTTGGTCATTTGGGGAGGTCAAAAAACCGGAAACCATCAACTATCGTACTCTAAAACCTGAAAAAGACGGGTTGTTCTGCGAACGTATCTTTGGTCCTACAAAGGACTGGGAATGTCATTGCGGAAAGTATAAAAGAGTCCGTTATAAAGGTGTAGTCTGTGACCGATGCGGCGTAGAAGTTACCCGTGCAAAGGTACGGCGCGAGCGTATGGGCCACATTGAGCTTGCTGCACCTGTTTCTCACATCTGGTATTTCAAAGGGATCCCGAGCCGTATGGGACTTGTCCTCGACATGTCCCCGAGGGCCCTTGAAGAAGTCATCTACTTTGCTTCTTATGTAGTAACCGAAACAGGTGATACTGCACTGGATAAAAAGCAGCTGCTTTCTGAAAAAGAATACCGTGCATACCGCGAAAAATACGGCAGCAAATTCCAGGCAGCGATGGGAGCAGAAGCCATCAAGAAGCTTTTGCTTGATATCGACCTGGATAAAGAAGTGGATTTCCTTAAAGAAGAGCTAAAGACAGCCCAGGGGCAAAGACGTACACGTGCCATTAAAAGGCTCGAAGTGCTCGAAGCCTTCAGGAACTCTGGCAATGAGCCTTCTTGGATGATCCTCGATGTCCTGCCTGTAATCCCGCCGGAACTGCGTCCAATGGTGCAGCTCGATGGCGGCCGTTTCGCCACATCTGACTTAAACGACCTGTACCGCCGGGTTATCAACCGGAACAACAGGCTGAAGCGCCTTCTGGACCTGGGTGCACCAAGCATCATCGTCCAGAATGAAAAGCGTATGCTTCAGGAAGCTGTCGATGCTTTGATCGATAATGGAAGAAGAGGCAGACCTGTTACCGGACCGGGTAACCGTCCGCTCAAATCCCTTTCTCACATGCTGAAAGGAAAGCAGGGCCGTTTCCGTCAAAACCTTCTTGGGAAGCGTGTTGACTACTCCGGCCGTTCTGTTATCGTCGTAGGTCCGAACCTGAAGATGTACCAGTGCGGACTTCCTAAGGAAATGGCAATCGAGCTGTTTAAGCCGTTTGTCATGAAGGAATTGGTCGGCAAAGGACTGGCACATAATATTAAGTCGGCCAAGCGGAAAATTGAACGCCTCCAGCCTGAAGTCTGGGATGTGCTGGAATCAGTCATCAAGGAGCATCCGGTTCTCTTGAACCGTGCACCGACTCTTCACAGACTTGGAATCCAGGCCTTTGAACCGACACTTGTGGAAGGCCGTGCCATCAGGCTCCATCCGCTTGTGTGTACAGCGTACAATGCCGATTTCGATGGTGACCAAATGGCGGTCCACGTGCCGCTGTCATCCGAAGCACAGGCTGAAGCACGCCTGCTCATGCTTGCTGCACAGAACATCCTGAATCCTAAAGATGGGAAACCGGTTGTTACTCCTTCACAGGATATGGTACTCGGTAACTATTACCTGACTATGGAACGTGAAGGTGCAAACGGTGAAGGCATGATCTTCAAGGATACAAACGAAGCGATCCTTGCTTATCAAACTGGATATGTACATCTGCATACACGTGTCGCTGTCCATGCCGGCTCGCTTAAGAACCAGACGTTCACAGAAGAGCAAAACAGCAAGCTTCTGCTGACGACTGTCGGGAAATTGATCTTTAATGAAATTCTTCCTGATACATTCCCGTACCTGAATGAACCGACAAAATCTAATCTTGAGGAAAAAACTCCTGAGAAGTATTTTGTTGAAAAAGGGCAGGATGTCAGAGAAATCATCAAGGCTCAGCCTGGTGTTGATCCGTTTGTTAAGAAGTTCTTAGGAAACATCATCGCCGAGGTATTCAAGCGATTCAAGATCACTGAAACCTCGAAGATGCTTGACCGTATGAAAGATCTTGGATTCAGGCACTCAACAAGGGCGGGAATCACCGTTGGTGTGGCCGACATTGTTGTACTTGCCGAGAAGAAACAGATCATTGAAGAAGGTCAGTCTAAAGTAGATAACGTACTGAAGCAGTTCAGACGCGGTCTGATCACTGAAGAAGAACGCTATGATAGAGTCATCTCCATCTGGAGCGGGGCCAAGGATGCCATTCAGGCCAAACTGATGCAGTCCCTGAATAAGCGGAACCCGATCTTCATGATGAGTGATTCCGGTGCCCGTGGTAATGCGTCCAACTTTACGCAGCTTGCTGGTATGCGCGGACTCATGGCCAACCCGGCCGGCCGGATCATTGAATTACCGATCAAATCCTCTTTCCGAGAAGGATTGACGGTTCTTGAATACTTCATTTCAACGCATGGTGCCCGTAAAGGTCTTGCCGATACGGCGCTTAAGACAGCTGACTCCGGTTACCTTACAAGACGTCTTGTCGATGTTGCCCAGGATGTCATCGTACGTGATGACGACTGTGGAACAGACCGAGGCCTGCTGATCGGCGCCCTGAAAGACGGCACTGAAACAATCGAGCACCTTGAGGAACGCTTAATCGGCCGTTATGCAAGAAAGCCGATCAGGCATCCTGAAACAAATGAAGTCATTGTTGCTGAAAATGAATTAATAACTGAAGACCTGGCTAAATATGTGGAAGATGTAGGCGTCCAGCAGGTATGGATCCGCTCTGCCTTTACATGTAACACACGCCATGGTGTATGTAAGAAATGTTATGGCCGCAACCTGGCAACTGGTGAACAGGTGGAAGTTGGAGAAGCAGTCGGAATCATCGCTGCACAGTCCATCGGTGAACCTGGAACACAGCTTACCATGCGTACATTCCATACCGGCGGTGTTGCCGGTGATGACATCACCCAAGGTCTCCCTCGTATCCAGGAATTGTTTGAAGCCCGTAACCCTAAAGGTCAGGCTATCATTTCCGAAATCGACGGAACAGTTACAGCAATCAACGAAATCAGAGACAAACAGCAGGAAATTACTATACAGGGCGAAGTCGAATCCCGTTCTTATGTTGCTCCGTATACCGCGCGCCTTAAAGTCGCAGTAGACTCCAAGGTAATCCGCGGCCAGGAACTGACGGAAGGATCCATCGACCCTAAAGAGCTTCTCAAAATCAGAGATGTACTGTCTGTCCAGGAATATCTGCTGAAAGAAGTGCAGAGAGTCTATCGTATGCAAGGGGTAGAAATCGGCGATAAGCATATTGAAGTTATGGTCCGCCAGATGCTCCGCAAAATCCGTGTATTGGATGCGGGAGAATCCAGCGTGCTTCCAGGCACACTGCTTGATATCCACCAATTCACAGATGCAAACGAAAAGGCGCTGCTTGAAGGCAAAATGCCTGCAACAGGACGTCCTGTACTGCTTGGTATCACCAAAGCATCACTTGAAACCGACTCATTCCTATCTGCTGCATCCTTCCAGGAAACCACAAGGGTCCTTACAGATGCCGCAATCAAAGGAAAACGTGATGAATTGCTCGGCTTGAAAGAAAATGTTATCATCGGAAAACTTGTTCCTGCAGGAACAGGGATGGCCCGCTACAGAAAGGCCGCACCGGTTTTGACAGAAGATTCGAGTGAAGAAACAGTTTCGGTTGATTGATAAAAAACGGCCGGTAATCCATTTACCGGCCTCTTTTTTTAAGAAAGTCTGATAAAGCATCCTGTGCACAGGGACAGCTGCTGAAATATTTTCTGAAGTATAGTTGACATCTAATGCAAAAGGATGTTACTATAGCAAAGGTGCTCCTATAATACCTGTTGCTTTGGAGGATATATCATGTCTTATGAAAAAGTGCAGAATGCAAATGCAGTGATTGTAGGAACAAAACAAACAGTCAAGGCTGTAAAGAACGGGCTTGTATCAGAAGTAGTGCTGGCGGCTGACGCTGATCCTAAGGTGAAGGCGAAGGTTTTAGAAACTATTAAAGAACATAACGTTCCGGTATACCATGTAGATTCCATGCAAAAGCTTGGCAAGGCATGCGGAATTGAAGTGGGCGCTGTGATTGTTGCAATTAAAAAGTAAAACTGTTTTTGTAGAAAACTGCAAAAACTTTGTTTTTGCCCATTTACGAACCACCTGGATGTGTGGGTCTAGAAATGAATATGTGAAGGGAGGAAAAATAAATGCCTACTATTAATCAATTAATACGTAAGGGACGCGAGACTAAAGAGGAAAAGTCTAAATCCCCGGCGTTAAATAAAGGCTATAACAGCTTTAAGAAAGCACAGACTAACGTATCATCTCCACAGAAACGCGGTGTATGTACTCGTGTTGGTACTATGACACCTAAGAAGCCAAACTCCGCGCTTCGTAAATACGCTCGTGTGCGTTTGACTAATGGCATCGAGGTAACTGCCTACATCCCTGGGATCGGCCACAACCTGCAAGAACACAGTGTTGTACTTATCCGCGGCGGACGTGTAAAGGATTTACCGGGTGTGCGTTATCACATCGTTCGTGGTGCGCTTGATACAGCCGGTGTTACAAACCGTATGCAAGGCCGTTCAAAATACGGTACTAAGCGCCCTAAAGCTCCAAAGAAATAATATAAGAAATAAAAACTTTGCAACTTGTTGAAAGGAGGAAATAAGATGCCACGTAAAGGACCCGTATCTAAGAGAGACGTTTTACCTGATCCGCTTTACAATTCAAAGCTTGTTAGCCGTTTGATTAACAAGATGATGGTTGATGGACAGCGAGGTAAATCTCAAAAAATACTTTACTCTGCATTTGATATCATTCAAGAACGTTCTGGCAAGGAGCCAATGGAAGTATTCGAAGCTGCTCTTAAAAACATCATGCCAGTATTGGAAGTAAAAGCACGCCGTGTAGGTGGTGCAAACTACCAAGTACCTATCGAGGTGCGCCCAGACCGCCGTACAACACTTGGTCTTCGCTGGTTAGTGAACTATTCCCGTCTTCGTGGAGAAAAAACCATGGAAGAGCGTCTAGCTAATGAAATTCTTGATGCTGCTAACAGCACTGGAGCTTCTGTGAAGAAACGCGAAGATACACACAAAATGGCTGAAGCCAATAAAGCATTCGCTCATTACCGCTGGTAAGACCCTTAAAAACATTCTATTTACAATAGGAAGGAGAAAGACCCAATGGCAAGAGAGTTCTCCTTAGAAAACACTCGTAATATCGGTATCATGGCACACATCGATGCCGGTAAAACAACGACAACAGAGCGTGTTCTTTATTACACTGGCCGTATCCACAAGATCGGTGAAACTCACGAAGGTGCATCTCAGATGGACTGGATGGAGCAGGAGCAGGAGCGTGGTATCACCATTACTTCCGCTGCTACAACTGCACAGTGGAAAGGGCACCGCGTAAACATCATTGACACTCCAGGACACGTAGACTTCACAGTTGAGGTTGAGCGTTCACTGCGTGTACTTGATGGAGCTGTAGCTGTACTTGATGCTCAATCAGGTGTTGAGCCTCAGACAGAAACAGTTTGGCGCCAGGCTACGACTTATGGCGTACCGCGTGTTGTATTCGTAAACAAAATGGACAAAATCGGTGCAGATTTCCTTTACTCTGTAAAGACAATCCACGACCGCCTTCAAGCTAACGCTCACCCAATCCAGTTACCAATTGGTGCGGAAGATGAGTTTGAAGCAATCATTGACCTGGTTGAAATGAATGCTGTATTCTACGGCAATGACCTTGGAACTGATATCGAAGTTCGTGAGATTCCTGAAGAGCATATGGACCTTGCACTTGAATACCGTGAAAAACTAGTAGAAGCTGTTGCTGAACTAGATGAAGAATTGATGGAGAAATACCTTGGCGGAGAAGAGCTTACAAAAGAAGAATTGAAAGCTGCTATCCGTAAAGGTACTGTAAACGTTGAATTCTATCCGGTAATCTGTGGTTCTGCCTTTAAAAACAAAGGTGTCCAGCTGATGCTTGATACAGTTATTGACTATCTTCCATCTCCACTGGATGTACCAGCTATCAAAGGTACTCTTCCAGATACAGAAGAAGAAGTAACTCGTCCTTCAAGCGACAGCGAGCCATTCTCTGCACTTGCTTTCAAAGTTATGACCGACCCTTATGTTGGTAAACTTACATTCTTCCGTGTATATTCTGGTACATTGAACTCAGGTTCTTACGTACAGAACTCTACTAAAGGAAAGCGTGAGCGTGTAGGACGTATCCTGCAGATGCATGCTAACTCCCGTGAAGAGATTTCTCAGGTATACGCAGGAGACATCGCGGCAGCTGTAGGTCTAAAAGATACTACTACTGGTGACACTCTATGTGATGAGAAAAACCTGGTTATCCTGGAATCCATGGAATTCCCTGAGCCGGTTATCTCTCTATCCATCGAACCTAAATCAAAAGCTGACCAAGATAAAATGACTACTGCTCTTCAAAAACTACAAGAAGAAGATCCTACATTCCGTGCACACACTGACCAGGAAACTGGACAGATCATCATTGCCGGTATGGGTGAGCTTCACTTGGATATCCTTGTTGACCGTATGCGCCGCGAGTTCAAAGTTGAAGCCAACGTTGGTGCTCCACAGGTTGCATATCGTGAGACTTTCCGTGAAACTGCTGCAGTTGAGGGTAAATTCGCCCGTCAATCCGGTGGACGCGGTCAATTCGGACACGTTTGGATCGAATTCTCTCCAAACGAAGAAGGTAAAGGATTTGAATTTGAGAACGCAATCGTGGGTGGGGTTGTTCCACGTGAATACATCCCTGCTGTACAAGCTGGTCTTGAAGATGCTCTTGATAGAGGTGTTCTTGCTGGATTCCCGCTGGTTGACGTTAAAGCAAAACTTTATGACGGTTCTTACCATGATGTTGACTCCTCAGAAATGGCATTTAAAGTAGCTGCGTCACTTGCTCTTAAGAATGCTGCTTCTAAGTGTAAGCCAGTCATCCTTGAGCCAGTCATGAGGGTAGAAGTAGTAATCCCTGATGAATATCTTGGAGATATCATGGGCGATGTAACTTCACGCCGTGGACGTGTAGAAGGAATGGAAGCGCGCGGAAACGCACAAGTTGTTAAAGCGTTCGTTCCACTTTCTGAAATGTTTGGTTATGCAACGTCCCTACGTTCTAACACGCAGGGCCGCGGAGTATTCTCCATGCACTTCGACCACTACGAAGAAGTTCCAAAGTCTATCTCTGAAGAAATTATCAAAAAAAATAAAGGTGAATAATTGATTTTCACCTTTCATTAAAGTATAACTACTTATGTAAGCTGTGAAAGTGGGTATCTTGCTGCTTTCATAGCACCATACTTAATACAAAATATAATTTTAGGGAGGCAAATTCCTCATGGGAAAAGCTAAATTCGATCGTTCTAAGCCACACGTTAACATCGGTACAATCGGTCACGTTGACCATGGTAAAACTACTCTAACAGCTGCTATCACTTCTGTACTTGCAAAAGTTGGTGGAGCTGAAGCTCGTGCATACGATCAAATCGACGGTGCTCCAGAAGAAAGAGAACGTGGAATCACAATCTCTACTGCACACGTTGAGTATGAAACTGCAACTCGCCACTATGCACACGTTGACTGCCCAGGACACGCTGACTATGTTAAAAACATGATCACTGGTGCTGCTCAAATGGACGGCGGAATCCTAGTTGTTTCTGCTTCTGACGGCCCAATGCCACAAACTCGTGAGCACATCCTTCTTTCTCGTCAAGTAGGTGTTCCTTACCTGGTTGTATTCATGAACAAATGTGACATGGTTGATGACGAAGAACTACTTGAACTAGTTGAAATGGAAATTCGTGACCTTCTTTCTGAATACGAATTCCCTGGCGATGACATTCCAGTAATCAAAGGTTCTGCTCTTAAAGCTCTTGAAGGAGAAGCAGAATGGGAAGAAAAAATCAACGAGCTTATGGCTGCTGTTGATGAGTACATCCCAACTCCAACTCGTGACACTGACAAGCCTTTCATGATGCCAGTTGAGGACGTGTTCTCAATCACTGGACGTGGAACTGTTGCTACAGGACGTGTTGAGCGTGGACAAGTTAAAGTCGGCGACACTGTTGAGATCATCGGTCTTGCTGAAGAGCCAAAATCAACTACTGTAACAGGTGTTGAAATGTTCCGTAAACTTCTTGACTATGCTGAAGCTGGCGACAACATCGGCGCACTTCTTCGTGGTGTAGCTCGTGAAGACATCCAGCGTGGACAAGTACTTGCTAAGCCAGGTACTATCAACCCACACACAAAGTTCAAAGCTGAAGTTTATGTTCTTTCTAAAGAAGAAGGTGGACGTCACACTCCATTCTTCACTAACTACCGTCCACAGTTCTACTTCCGTACAACTGATGTAACTGGTATCTGCAACCTTCCTGAAGGTGTAGAAATGGTTATGCCTGGCGACAACATCGAAATGACTGTTGAACTTATCGCTTCAGTTGCTATCGAAGAAGGTACTAAGTTCTCTATCCGTGAAGGCGGACGTACTGTAGGCGCTGGCGTAGTTGCTTCAATCCAAGAATAATTTGTAAAACTGGTTAACAAACCTGATATATAGGAAGGGACGCCTTCCGAAAAGAGCAGAGGGGACGCCCTCTGCTTTTTTTAATGCTCTTTTAAAAATTGTAAAAGATTGTTGTTTTCTAATGAGTTCAGAGAGAAATTAAAATTTATAAGTAAGTGGATTGGTGAGTAAGGCGTGAGACTCCTGATCCAGCTTTAGATATTGGACTCTCGTGTCATTAGTCTAGTTAATGGGAGAACGACCACTTCCAACGCCTCCTTGTGTAATCCTGGATAAGTCTCTGTGACAACACAAGAAGTGCTAAAGAGGGCTCATTGCTGCAGTACTCTTCAACAATTAGGAAAAAGACAACCCAACTAACAAAGGGTTGTCTTTTTTGTTTCTATATGAAGAGTGCCTGATTAAATAAGTTAGATAGATGAACACTTATACTGGGGACAGCTCTTTGTAAATAACACCATGATCACGAAGAATGACTACCATTTTAATAATCCCCAGCCAGCGATCCCTCTGTTCGGCCGAAGGACATGAAATAATAAATACCTTCTATATATAAGAAGGATAGAAAAACCTCATACCCTATTGTAAAATGGTCTACACCTATGTATAATAGAAAAAGTGTGCAACCCGTAGAAAAAGTTTATATAAGTATTGCTTATTTACTGGGTTATATGTATAATAGACAATGTTGGTCTTAGACCGCGATGATGTGAGAGGTTGCTGACACACCCGGCCGCTTTGCCATGGCGAGTGTGTGGGAAATTTTCACTGAGAACTGTCTATTTTAAAAATAGGCGAAAAGGAGGGAAAAGTAATGGCAAAACAAAAAATCCGTATCCGTTTGAAGGCATATGATCACAGGATCCTTGATCAATCTGCTGAGAAAATCGTTGAAACTGCTAAGCGCTCTGGAGCAGCTGTATCTGGGCCGATTCCATTGCCAACCGAAAGATCTGTATACACAATCCTTCGTGCAGTTCATAAGTACAAAGATTCTCGTGAACAGTTCGAGATGCGTACACACAAGCGTCTAATCGACATCGTCAATCCAACTCCACAAACAGTTGATTCATTGATGCGTTTAGATCTGCCGTCAGGCGTTGACATCGAAATCAAACTTTAATCATAAAAATTATAATTTTACAGGAGGTGTGACTAATGACCAAAGGAATCTTAGGTAGAAAAATTGGTATGACGCAAGTATTCGCTGAAAACGGTGAGCTTATCCCGGTAACTGTTGTTGAAGCTGCTCCAAACGTAGTGCTTCAAGTGAAATCAGTGGAAGGTGAAGGCTATGAGGCTGTTCAATTAGGCTTTGAAGATAAGCGTGAAAAGCTTTCTAACAAACCTGAAAAAGGCCACACAAGCAAAGCGAAAACTGCTCCTAAGCGCTTCGTTCGCGAATTCCGCGAAGTTAACCTCGGTGAGTATGAGGTTGGTCAGGAAGTCCAAGTTAATATTTTCGCAGAAGGCGATCTAGTTGATGTAACAGGTGTTTCTAAAGGGAAAGGTTTCCAGGGTGCTATCAAGCGTCACGGACAATCTAGAGGACCTATGGCCCACGGTTCCCGTTATCACCGTCGTCCTGGTTCAATGGGACCAGTTGCTCCAAACCGTGTATTCAAAGGCAAATTGCTTCCTGGACGCATGGGCGGAGAGCAGATCACTGTTCAAAACCTGCAAATCGTACGAGTAGATGCTGACCGTAACCTTCTATTAATTAAAGGTAACGTACCTGGAGCAAGAAAAGCTCTTTTGAAAATAAAAAGTGCGGTAAAAGCAAAATAATTATTTGAGAAAGGAGGAGCATTGGAATGGCACAAGTAACACTTTTTAAGCAAGACGGTTCACAAGCTGGAAACATCGAGCTTAATGATTCCGTATTCGGTATTGAACCAAATAACGCTGTACTTTTCGAAGCAATCGTGATGCAGCGTGCTTCATTACGTCAAGGTAACCACAAAGTAAAAGGTCGTTCTGAAGTATCAGGCGGCGGACGCAAACCATGGAAGCAAAAAGGAACTGGACGCGCGCGTCAAGGTTCTATCCGTTCTCCACAATGGCGCGGCGGCGGTATCGTCTTCGGTCCTACACCAAGATCATACAGCTACAAGATGCCTAAGAAAATGCGTCGTCTAGCAATTAAATCTGCTCTATCTGCAAAGCTTGCAGAAGAGAACATCCTGGTGCTTGAAAACCTAGCGTTTGATGCACCGAAAACAAAAGACTTCTCAGCAGTACTTAAAGGACTATCTGTTGATACTAAAGCTCTTATCGTTACTGACGGCTTGAACGAAAACGTAGCACTTTCTGCTCGTAATCTTCCGGGAGTAACTGTAGTAGAAGCTGATGGACTAAACGTATTGGACGTTGTAGGCCACAACAAATTGATCCTTACCAAAGCTGCTGTTGAAAAAGTAGAGGAGGTGCTTGCATAATGGATGCTCGCGATATCATTAAGCGCCCCGTAATCACTGAAGCTTCATCTGATATTATGGCTGATAAGAAATACACTTTCGAAGTTGATGTAAGAGCTAATAAAACTCAAGTTAAAGACGCTGTACAGCAAATCTTTGACGTTCAAGTTGAAAAAGTGAACATCATGAACTACAAAGGTAAATTCAAGCGTATGGGCCGTTATGCCGGCTATACGAACAAACGCCGTAAAGCAATCGTAACACTAACTGCTGACAGCAAAGAAATCGAATTCTTCGAAGCTTAATTCATAAAAAAAGGAGGGAATAATTATGGCGATTAAAAAGTACAAACCTACCTCCAATGGTCGTCGCGGAATGACTACTTCTGATTTTGCTGAAATCACTACAAGCACTCCAGAAAAATCATTGCTTGCACCTTTACACAGAAAAGGTGGCCGTAACAACCAGGGTAAGTTAACTGTTCGTCATCAAGGTGGCGGCCATAAGCGTCAATACCGTATCATCGACTTCAAACGTGATAAAGATGGTATACCAGGACGCGTTGCTACTATTGAGTATGATCCAAACAGATCAGCAAACATTGCACTAATTAACTATGTGGACGGAGAAAAACGTTACATCCTTGCTCCTAAAAACCTTCAAGTAGGTATGGAGATCATGTCCGGCCCTGAGGCAGACATTAAAACAGGTAACGCACTTCCACTTATCAACATCCCTGTGGGTACAGTTATCCACAACATCGAGCTTAAACCAGGTAAGGGCGGACAATTAGTACGTTCAGCCGGTACTTCTGCACAGGTTCTTGGTAAAGAAGGCCGCTATGTTCTAGTTCGTTTGAACTCAGGTGAAGTACGCATGGTTCTTGCAACTTGCCGCGCATCAATCGGCCAAGTGGGCAATGAGCAGCACGAACTTATCAACATCGGTAAAGCAGGACGTTCACGCTGGTTAGGCAAGCGCCCAACTGTCCGTGGTTCTGTAATGAACCCAGTAGATCACCCGCACGGTGGTGGTGAAGGACGCGCTCCTATCGGACGTAAATCACCAATGACTCCTTGGGGCAAGCCGGCTCTTGGTCTTAAAACTCGTAAGAAAAAGAACAAGTCTGATAAATTCATCGTACGTCGTCGTAAAAAATAACGGGATTGATCTACGGTTCACTTGGACCGTAGTGACATCGCGAAGGGAGGCACACTCATGGGTCGCAGTTTGAAAAAAGGACCTTTTGTTGATGATCATTTGATTAACAAGGTTGAAAAAATGAACGATGCTGAGAAGAAGCAAGTAATTAAAACTTGGTCTCGCCGTTCAACAATCTTCCCGCAATTCATTGGACACACAATCGCTGTTTACGATGGTCGTAAACACGTACCGGTCTATGTAACTGAAGACATGGTCGGCCACAAGCTTGGTGAATTCGCACCAACTCGCAGCTACAAAGGCCATGGTAATGATGATAAGAAAACAAGACGTTAATGAGAGGAGGGCATCTCATGCAAGCTAAAGCTGTTGCTAATACAGTCCGCATTGCCCCTCGTAAAGTCCGTTTAGTCGTTGACTTGATCAGAGGCAAGCAAATCGGTGAAGCGGTAGCGATTCTTCGCCACACTCCAAAAGCCGCTTCTCCAGTCGTAGAAAAAGTTCTGAAATCTGCTGTGGCAAATGCAGAACATAACTACGAAATGGACATTAATAACCTGGTTGTTTCAGAAGCTTATGTGAATGAAGGACCAACAATGAAACGTTTCCGTCCTCGTGCAATGGGTCGTGCGAGTGCAATCAACAAACGTACTAGTCATATTACTATCGTTCTATCAGAAAAGAAGGAGGGATAAACTGTGGGTCAAAAAGTAAATCCAGTCGGTTTGCGTATCGGGATCATCCGTGATTGGGAATCCAAGTGGTACGCTGATAAAGACTACGCAGATCTTTTACACGAAGACATCAAAGTCCGCGAATACATCATGAATCGCCTAAAAGATGCTTCTGTATCAAAAGTAGAAATCGAACGTGCTGCAAACCGCATCAACATTTCTGTCCACACTGCTAAACCTGGTATGGTTATCGGTAAAGGTGGTACTGAAGTTGAAGCATTGCGTAAAGCTCTTAACCAGCTTACAGGCAAACGCGTTCACATCAACATCATTGAAATCAAGAGAGCAGATCTTGATGCTAAGCTAGTAGCAGAAAACATCGCTCGTCAATTAGAAAACCGTGTATCTTTCCGTCGCGCTCAGAAACAATCAATCCAGCGTACAATGCGTTCTGGTGCACAAGGAATCAAAACAATGGTATCCGGCCGTCTTGGTGGCGCAGATATCGCTCGTTCTGAACACTATAGTGAAGGTACAGTTCCACTTCACACGCTTCGTGCTGATATCGACTATGCTACTGCTGAAGCTGACACTACTTACGGTAAGCTTGGTGTGAAAGTATGGATCTATCGTGGAGAGGTTCTTCCTACTAAGAAGAAATCCGAGGAAGGAGGAAAATAATCATGTTATTGCCTAAACGCGTAAAATATCGTCGTGAACACCGCGGTAAGATGAGAGGCCGTGCTAAAGGCGGTACAGAAGTTCACTTTGGTGAATTTGGTCTTCAAGCACAAGATGCTTCTTGGATCACTAACCGACAAATCGAAGCTGCTCGTATTGCGATGACTCGTCACATGAAGCGTGGAGGTAAAGTTTGGATTAAGATTTTCCCAAGCAAACCTTACACTGCTAAACCTCTTGAAGTCCGAATGGGTTCCGGTAAAGGTGCTCCAGAAGGATGGGTGGCTGTTGTGAAACCTGGTAAAGTAATGTTCGAAATTTCCGGTGTTTCTGAAGAAGTAGCGCGTGAAGCTCTTCGTCTTGCAGCTCACAAACTTCCAGTAAAATGCAAGTTTGTTAAACGAGAAGAAATTGGTGGTGAATCAAATGAAAGCTAATGAAATTCGTGACCTTACCACTGCCGAAATTGAACAAAAGGTAAAATCTTTAAAAGAAGAATTATTTAACCTTCGTTTCCAGCTAGCTACTGGACAATTAGAAAACCCAGCACGCATCCGTGAAGTGCGCAAATCGATC
This sequence comes from Paraperibacillus marinus, assembly GCF_046237605.1. Lineage (GTDB taxonomy): Bacteria > Bacillota > Bacilli > Bacillales > DSM-1321 > Paraperibacillus > Paraperibacillus marinus. The sequence goes on from NZ_CP143542.1 coordinate 138,376, forward strand.
GCTCGTATGAAAACCGTTGTACGTCAAAGAGAGATCTCTGCTAACAATTGATTATTGAGAGGAGGTTTATGGAATGAGTGAACGCAATCAGCGTAAAGTCTATACTGGTCGTGTAGTATCTGACAAGATGGACAAAACCGTCACTGTTCTTGTAGAAACCTATAAAAAACATTCTCTATACGGCAAGCGCGTGAAATATTCTAAAAAGTTAAAAGCGCATGATGAGCAAAACGAAGCAAAAGCTGGCGATATCGTAAGAATCATGGAAACTCGCCCACTTTCTGCTACTAAACGCTTCCGTCTTGTAGAAGTTGTAGAAAAAGCTGTTATCATATAATATAAATGTTCGGATCGACGTAATTCCGAAGGGAGGTTTCGTACATGATTCAACAAGAATCACGTTTAAAAGTAGCTGACAACTCCGGTGCACGTGAAGTGCTCACAATTAAAGTACTTGGCGGTTCAGGCCGTAAGACTGCTAATATCGGTGATGTTATCGTCTGCACAGTAAAACAAGCAACACCAGGTGGCGTTGTTAAAAAAGGCGATGTAGTTAAAGCCGTTGTTGTTCGTACAAAGAGCGGTATGCGCCGTCCTGATGGTTCTTACATCCGTTTTGATGAAAACGCATGTGTAATTATCCGTGACGACAAGGGCCCTCGTGGTACTCGTATCTTTGGACCTGTTGCACGCGAACTTCGCGACAACAACTTCATGAAGATCGTTTCACTGGCTCCAGAAGTTCTGTAATGATAAATCGTAAAATGCCTTTCAAGGAGGTGCGAATCTCATGCATGTAAAAAAAGGTGATAAAGTCGTAGTCATCTCTGGCAAGGACAAAGGAAAGCAAGGAGTCATCCTCGAAGCTTATCCTAAAAAAGACCGTGTACTTGTTGAAGGTGTGAACATTGTTAAAAAACATTCAAAACCTTCTCAAGCCAACCCGCAAGGCGGCATCAACAACCAGGAAGCTGCCATTCACGTTTCTAACGTCATGCTTCTAGACCCTAAGACTGGGACTCCTACTCGCGTAGGTACAAAAGATGTTGACGGCAAAAAAGTACGTGTTGCTAAAAAATCTGGCGAAACTTTAGATAAATAAGTTAAAGAAGAAGGGAGGTACTTTAAATGAACCGCCTAAAGGAAAAATTCCAACAAGAAATTACTCCTGCTCTAGTGAGCAAGTTTAACTATAACTCTGTTATGGAAACTCCAAAGATTGAAAAGATCGTAATCAACATGGGTGTCGGTGATGCAGTATCAAACGCTAAAGCATTAGACACTGCTGTAGAAGAGCTGGCAATAATCACTGGTCAAAAGCCGCTGGTTACAAAAGCTAAAAAATCTATCGCAGGCTTCCGTCTACGTGAAGGTATGCCTATCGGCGCAAAAGTAACACTTCGCGGCGAGCGTATGTATGAATTCCTAGACAAATTAATCTCTGTATCTTTACCACGTGTACGTGACTTCCGCGGTGTTTCTAAGAAAGCATTCGACGGACGCGGCAACTACACTCTAGGTGTTAAAGAACAATTAATCTTCCCTGAAATTGACTATGATAAAGTGAGCAAGGTTCGCGGTATGGACATCGTTATCGTAACGACTGCCAAAACTGACGAAGAAGCTCGTGAACTACTTACTCAATTCGGAATGCCATTCCAAAAGTAAGATAATCGCTAAATAAGGGAGGCGAAAACGTGGCTAAAAAATCAATGATCTTGAAACAAAAAGCAGGCGCTAAATTCAAGGTACAGGAATACACTCGCTGCGAGCGCTGCGGGCGTCCACATTCTGTATACCGTAAATTTAAACTATGCCGTATTTGTTTCCGTGAACTTGCTTATAAAGGACAAATTCCTGGCGTTAAAAAAGCTAGCTGGTAATACCCGATATTGGGAAGGAGGTAAATAAACAATGGTCATGACAGATCCAATTGCAGATTTGCTTACTCGCATCCGTAATGCGAATATGGTTCGTCACGAAAAATTAGAAGTTCCAGCTTCAAAGATCAAGAGAGAAATCGCTGAAATCTTAAAGCGTGAAGGCTTCGTACGTGACGTTGAATTTATCGAAGACAACAAACAAGGTATCATCCGTATCTTCTTGAAGTATGGTGCCAACAACGAGCGTGTAATCACTGGATTGAAACGTATCAGCAAGCCTGGTCTACGTGTATATGCTAAATCAACTGATGTACCACGTGTACTTAACGGTTTAGGTATCGCTCTAGTTTCTACATCACAAGGCGTTGTAACTGACAAAGAAGCTCGCGCTAAGCAAATTGGCGGAGAAGTACTAGCATACGTTTGGTAATAGATCTTTACACGAATGGAGGTGCACTAAATGTCCCGCATAGGTAAAAAAATAATTGAAATCCCTGCAGGCGTAACGGTTACTGTTGCTGAAGGCAACAATGTAACTGTTAAAGGCCCAAAAGGTGAATTAACTCGCGCTTTTAACCCGCAGTTATCAATTAACATAGAAGATAATGTTCTAACTGTATCCCGTCCATCAGAAGAAAAGACGATCCGCGCCCTGCACGGAACAACACGCGCGCTTATTTCTAACATGGTTGAGGGTGTATCACAAGGATTCCAGAAGAACCTTGAACTAATTGGGGTTGGTTACCGTGCTCAGAAACAAGGCAACAAGCTTGTTCTGAACGTGGGTTACTCACACCCGGTTGAATTCGAACCTGAACAAGGCATCGAAATCGAAGTTCCTGCTAACACAAAGATTTCTGTAAAAGGTATCAGCAAGGAACGTGTAGGCGCTTTGGCAGCAAACATCCGTGATGTTCGTCCGCCTGAGCCTTACAAAGGAAAAGGTATCCGCTACGAAGGTGAATTCGTTCGCCGTAAAGAAGGTAAAACAGGTAAGTAATGCCGCGTAGGTAAACGAAAGGAGTGACCTAAATGATTACGAAGCTTGATAAAAACGCAACCCGTAAGAAAAGACATGCACGCGTACGTGCTAAACTTTCTGGTACTGAAGCCCGTCCACGTCTAAATGTGTATCGTTCAAACAAACACATTTATGCACAGCTAGTTGACGATCTTTCAGGCGTAACTCTTGCAAGTGCTTCTACTTTAGATAAAGACTTAGGCCTAGAGTCAACCAGCAACCTTGAAGCTGCTCAAAAGGTTGGCGAATTAGTTGCTAAGCGTGCTGTTGAAAAAGGTTACAGCTCTGTTGTATTTGACCGCGGAGGATACCTTTACCACGGACGTGTTAAGGCACTAGCCGATGCTGCCCGCGAAAACGGACTGCAATTTTAATCAAAAAAGGAGGGACATATCAGATGCGTCGCATTGATCCAAATAAACTTGAACTTGAAGAACGCGTTGTTACGGTTAACCGCGTAGCTAAGGTTGTTAAAGGTGGACGTCGTTTCCGTTTCACAGCTCTAGTAGTTGTCGGGGACAAAAACGGACATGTTGGATTTGGTACTGGTAAAGCTCAAGAGGTTCCAGATGCTATCCGCAAAGCAATCGAAGATGCAAAGAAAAACCTAATCACTGTGCCAATGGTCGGTACTACTATACCTCATGAAGTTAACGGACACTTTGGTGCTGGACATATTCTATTGAAGCCAGCTTCTGAAGGTACTGGTGTAATCGCCGGCGGTCCAGTTCGTGCTGTACTAGAACTTGGTGGTGTAAGTGATATCCTGTCTAAATCTCTTGGTTCAAACACACCAATCAACATGGTGCGTGCAACTATCGACGGACTAACCCAATTAAAACGTGCTGAAGACGTAGCTAAGTTACGTGGAAAATCAGTAGAAGAACTGTTAGGATAAGGAGGGAATTCGAATGGCAAACAAATTAGAAATTACCCTCACTCGCAGCTTGATTGGCCGCCCTGAAGATCAACGCGTAACAGTAAATACGCTTGGGTTACGCAAAATGCATCAAACTGTTGTTCATGATGATAACCCTGCGATTCGCGGTATGATTAACAAAGTTGCTCATCTTGTTACTGTAAAAGAACAATAAAAAATATTTCTCACTTAACAAGGAGGTGCCAACATGAAACTTCATGAGTTAAAACCTGCAGAAGGTTCCCGTAAAGAACGTAACCGTGTAGGACGCGGGATCGGTTCTGGTAACGGTAAAACAGCCGGTAAAGGTCACAAAGGTCAAAACGCCCGTTCAGGCGGTGGTGTACGTCCAGGCTTCGAAGGTGGTCAAACTCCACTTTTCCGTCGTCTGCCTAAACGTGGGTTCACTAACGTAAACCGTAAGGAATACGCTGTCGTTAACCTTGAAACTTTAAATCGCTTTGAAGACGGTACAGAAGTTACTCCAGAACTTCTTATCGAAACAGGCGTTGTAAGTAAAGAAAGAGCTGGAATTAAGATTCTTGCAAAAGGTAATGTAGAGAAAAAGCTTACTGTAAAAGCTCATAAATTCTCCTCTGCTGCTAAAGAAGCTATCGAAGCTGCCGGCGGTCAAACTGAGGTGATTTAATGTTTCGCACATTCTCCAATTTTATGCGCGTGGGTGATATAAGAAAAAAAATCCTATTCACCCTTTTAATGTTGATTGTTTTTAGAATTGGTGCGTTCATTCCAGTTCCAAACGTAAACGCAGATGTACTTAAGGCCCAGGATCAGATGAATGTCTTCGGGATCTTAAATACATTCGGCGGCGGTGCACTGCAGCAATTCTCCATCCTTGCGATGGGCATCATGCCTTACATCACAGCATCTATCATCATTCAGCTGCTGCAGATGGACGTCATTCCCAAGTTTACCGAATGGTCCAAACAAGGAGAGGCTGGCAGACGTAAATTAGCTCAGTTTACCCGCTATGGAACCATCGTCCTTGGATTCATCCAGGCGATTGGAATGTCATACGGATTCAATAACATGTCAAACGGTTTATTGATCGAGAACCCTGGTATCGGGACATATCTTTTGATTGCTACCGTCCTTACAGCCGGTACGGCTTTCCTTTTGTGGTTAGGAGAGCTGATTACCTCCAAGGGAGTGGGTAATGGTATTTCCATTATCATCTTCGCGGGTATTGCTGCAGGGATTCCTAATACAGCCAATCAAATATATGCCCAGCAGATTGAGAATGCAGGAGATCAGTTATTCCTGCGCATCGTCACAATCATTCTGATCCTTATTGCTGTTATTGCCATTATCGTTGGAGTCATCTTCATCCAGCAGGCATTGCGCAAAATCCCGATTCAATACGCCAAGCGTGTTGCTGGCCGTAATCCAGTAGGCGGACAATCAACGCATTTACCTCTTAAGGTGAATTCCGCAGGAGTTATACCTGTAATCTTTGCAGTATCATTCCTAATTACCCCGCCTACGATTGCTTCGTTCTTTGGAACCAATGATGTTACTTCTTGGATTCAAAACAAGTTTACGTATACTCATCCAATTGGAGCTGCGGTCTATGTAGCACTTATCATTGCCTTCGCTTATTTCTATGCTTTCATCCAGGTTAATCCTGAACAGGTGGCTGACAATCTGAAAAAGCAAGGCGGATATGTACCAGGCATACGTCCTGGCAAAAACACTCAAGACTACTTATCAAGAGTACTGAGCCGGTTAACGTTTGTTGGTTCAATATTCTTGGCGCTGATAGCAATACTGCCGGTTGTTTTCATTTCGATTGCAAACCTTCCGCAGTCTGCTCAAATTGGAGGAACCAGCCTGCTGATCGTGATAGGGGTTGCCCTTGAAACGATGAAACAGCTGGAGGCTCAATTAGTGAAACGACATTACAAAGGCTTTATCAAATAAAAGGTTTTGGGAACGATCGTTCCCACAAACCTATTATAGAGTTTGAGGGGGGAACCTAAGTTGAACCTAGTATTAATGGGGCTTCCGGGCGCCGGTAAAGGTACTCAAGCCGAAAGAATCGTAGAAAAATACGATATCCCTCATATCTCTACAGGAGATATGTTTCGCGCGGCCATCAAAGGCCAGACGGAACTTGGTTTAAAGGCAAAATCGTACATGGACAAAGGAGAACTAGTTCCAGATGAAGTGACCATCGGGATTGTCCGTGAAAGATTAAGTGAAAGTGACTGCAAGAAAGGCTTCCTGCTCGACGGCTTCCCGCGTACAGTGGCACAGGCTGAAGCGCTTGAAGGCATACTTGCTGAACTTGACCGCCAGCTTCATTATGTTATCAATATCGACGTGGATAAAAGCATCCTGATGGATCGTTTGACAGGCCGCCGCATCTGCAAGGCTTGTGGAGCTACCTACCATCTCGTATTTAATCCCCCTGCAACCGAGGGAGTATGCGACCGCTGCGGCGGAGAGCTGTATCAGCGCGCTGACGATAATCAAGAAACTGTTCAGACGAGACTGGAAGTCAACCTTAAGCAGACACAGCCGCTTCTGGACTTCTATGAAAACAAAGGATACCTTCGAAACATTAACGGGCAGCAGGATATTGACGAAGTCTTTGCAGACATTCAAGTACTGCTTGGGGGCTTGCAATAATGATCATCTGTAAAACCCCTCGCGAACTGGAAATCATGCGAGAAGCAGGACGGATCGTTGCCTTGACTCATCAAGAATTAAAGAAATTTATTCAACCAGGCGTAACTACGAAAGAGCTGGATCAAATTGCTGAGAAGTTCATACGCAAACATGATGCAATTCCTTCATTTAAAGGTTATAATGGTTTTCGCGGAAGTATTTGTGCTTCTGTGAATGATGAACTGGTTCATGGTATACCGGGGGACCGGATCCTTGTGGAAGGCGATATAATCAGCATTGATATTGGTGCTGAATATAACGGCTATCATGGAGATTCTGCCTGGACATATCCAGTTGGCAATATTGATGAAGAAACGCAGCGGCTCTTGGACGTTACCGAAGAGTCATTATATAGAGGATTGAAAGAAGCAATGCCAGGCGTGCGCCTTTCAAACATCTCCCATGCTATTCAGACCTATGTTGAAGAGAATAAATTCTCCATTGTACGAGAGTATGTTGGACATGGAATCGGTCAAGACTTACATGAGGACCCGCAAATCCCTCATTATGGTCCGCCAAACAAAGGTCCTCGCTTAAAGCCTGGTATGGTAATCTGTATCGAACCAATGGTGAATGCAGGAAGCCGTTACGTCAAGACGCTCGCCGACGAGTGGACAGTCGTGACAGTTGATAAAAGCATGTGTGCTCATTTTGAACACACCATCGCCATAACAGACACAGGCTATGAGATCTTAACCAAGCTTTAAGAGTAGATGAGAAACGCTGGCACCGGACTTTCCATGCTGCAATTGTTCATATAAATTCAGGCTGTAGGTGAAAGAAGGGAGAAGATTTATAATGGCGAAAGACGATGTAATTGAAATTGAGGGTAAAGTAACTGAAACTTTGCCAAACGCTATGTTTAAGGTAGAATTAGAAAATGGTCATACTGTTTTAGCTCATGTTTCCGGTAAAATTCGTATGCACTTTATTCGCATTTTGCCAGGTGATAAAGTAACAGTTGAGCTTTCACCGTATGATTTAACTCGCGGCAGAATCACTTACCGATTCAAATAATCTGGTTCTCTCCGATCTATATAAGGAGGTTAAATCAATGAAAGTCAGACCATCTGTAAAGCCGATCTGCGAAAAATGTAAAGTTATCCGCAGAAAAGGTAAAGTCATGGTTATTTGCGAAAACCCTAAGCATAAACAAAAACAAGGCTAATTTGAAGGAGGTGCACATACATGGCACGTATTTCTGGTGTAGACGTTCCACGTGACAAACGTATTGTCATTTCATTAACATATATTTTTGGTATCGGAAAACCAACAGCTCAAAAAATCCTTGCTGATGCAGGAGTTTCTGAAGATACTCGCGTACGCGATCTGACTGAGGATGAGCTAAACAAAATCCGTGATATCATCGACAGCTTAAAGGTAGAAGGTGACCTTCGCCGTGAGATTTCATTGAACATCAAACGTTTGATGGAAATCGGAAGCTACCGTGGTATCCGCCACCGTCGCGGCTTGCCTGTTCGCGGTCAAAATACTAAAAACAATGCTCGTACACGTAAAGGTCCTAAACGTACTGTAGCTAACAAGAAGAAATAATTAAGTAAAGGAGGGTACATTCATGGCACGTAAAACGAATACGCGTAAACGTCGTGTAAAAAAGAATATCGAAACTGGTATTGCACATATTCGTTCAACTTTTAACAATACAATCGTAACAATCACTGACAGCCAAGGCAACGCCATTTCATGGTCAAGCGCAGGTGCATTAGGATTCAAGGGTTCACGTAAATCCACTCCTTTCGCGGCTCAAATGGCAGCTGAAACTGCAGCTAAAACTTCTATGGAACATGGTCTTAAAACTCTTGAAGTAACTGTTAAAGGACCTGGAGCAGGCCGTGAAGCTGCAATTCGTGCACTTCAAGCTGCTGGTCTAGAAGTTACAGCCATCAAGGACGTTACTCCAGTTCCGCATAACGGATGCCGTCCACCAAAACGTCGCCGTGTTTAATTTTTCTGTATAGAAATTGTATCCTTGTCTATACTGGGATATGATAGGTAAAATGCGTTCAATACAGAAGGTTAATTCAGTTGTTCGCGCACAATCGGGAATGTTAACTGGGGAATTTCGGTTAGCTTACATTCTAGCCGGGGTTTCGACGTTTTGAAGGAGGGTTTATTTAAATGATCGAGATAGAAAAACCAAAAATCGAAACGGTTGAAATCAACGATGACGCCAAGTACGGTAAGTTCGTCGTCGAGCCACTTGAGCGTGGGTATGGTACAACACTGGGTAACTCCTTACGTCGTATTCTATTATCCTCACTCCCAGGTGCCGCTGTAACATCTATTCAGATAGATGGAGTACTGCATGAGTTCTCAACAATTGAAGGCGTAGTGGAAGATGTTACTTCCATCATTCTTAATGTGAAGAAGCTGGCTTTAAAGATCTATTCAGATGAAGAAAAAACGCTTGAAATTGATGTGCCGGCAGAAGGTCCTGTGACGGCAGCAGACATAACACATGATAGCGACGTGGAAATCTTAAATCCGGATCTGCATATTGCCACTATTGGCAAGAACGGGCATCTCCGTATGAGGCTTACAGCCAGAAGAGGACGCGGCTATACACCTGCTGACCAGAACAAAAGAGAAGATCAGCCAATCGGCGTTATTCCGATCGACTCAATCTACACTCCGGTATCACGTGTGTCCTACCAGATAGAAAATACACGTGTTGGACAAATGACAAACTACGATAAGCTAACGTTTGATGTCTGGACTGATGGAAGCAACGGTCCTAAAGAGGCGATAGCACTTGGAGCCAAGATTTTAACAGAGCATCTGAATATCTTTGTCGGTCTGACTGACGAAGCTCAAAATGCTGAAATCATGGTGGAAAAGGAAGAAGATCAAAAGGAAAAAGTTCTTGAGATGACTATCGAGGAACTGGATCTTTCTGTTCGTTCTTACAACTGTTTAAAACGTGCTGGAATCAATACCGTTCAAGAGCTTGCTCATAAGACGGAAGAAGATATGATGAAAGTGCGCAATCTAGGACGCAAATCACTTGAAGAAGTGAAAGCGAAATTAGAGGAACTGGGCTTAGGGCTTAGAAAAGACGACTGATTTCACAATCCGGCCTTTCTTTGACCAGGCTTAAATAGATGATGACTTCAATAAAGGAGGGAATACTACAATGGGTTACAGAAAGTTAGGACGCACTAGCTCTCAACGTAAAGCTCTACTTCGTGATTTAGCAACTGACCTAATCGTAAGTGAGCGTATTGAAACAACAGAAGCTAAAGCTAAAGAATTACGTTCTGTTGTTGAAAAAATGATCACTTTAGGCAAGCGCGGGGACTTGCATGCACGCCGTCAAGCTGCAGCATTCATCCGTAACGAAGTGGCTAACGCTGAAACAGGCCAAGATGCCCTTCAGAAATTATTCGCTGACATCGCTCCACGTTACGAAGAGCGCCAAGGTGGATACACTCGTATCATGAAGGTTGGACCACGCCGCGGTGACGGTGCACCAATGGTAATTATCGAGTTAGTTTAATAGCATTTTATAAAAGGGCGGGACAGTTCAAAACTAACGTGTCCTTCGCCCTTTTTTCTTAATATGCTTCTGTTTTTTGTTTTTATGTAATTGCAATACGCTAATAGAGTGTTACGATGACCTTTGCCGAACTCTTGGCTTGGACCGTCTAGCTCTGGCACCCCTCCAGCTTTCAGGGACCTGAAAGTGTATGCGGTCTTATTGCTAAATAGGATTCTTTAAGCTGTTCTTAATCTGCCGGGTAAAAGCGATGCTTTTCCTGTGGAAGGGGTGCAGCGTTTTTTTATATACTTTTTTAGGGACGGGCTATGTAGAGCTGAGCAGATTAGAGAGAGGCCGATAGGAGAGAGGAGAGAGAGAATGAGTGATGCCCTGGTGCAGATAGAAAACATAACGTTCAGATATGATGAACAGGAAAAAAATGCGGTTGATTCTGTCTCCTTTGAGATAAAAAAAGGAGAATGGCTTGCGATTGTCGGCCATAATGGCTCTGGCAAGTCAACACTCGCCAAGCTTTTGAATGGACTTCTTTTTCCCGAGGGCGGGAGCATTGCCGTGCATGGGAAGCAATTAAGCGAGGAAACAATCTGGGATGTGCGCCGGGAAATCGGCATGGTGTTTCAAAACCCGGATAACCAGTTTGTAGGAACGACGGTTCAGGATGATGTGGCTTTTGGTTTAGAAAACGCCGGGATCCCGAGGGATGATATGGTTGCCCGTGTCCACGATGCCCTGAAAAGAGTCAAGATGGACGCTTTTCTCAATCAAGAGCCGCACCATCTGTCAGGCGGCCAGAAGCAGCGTGTGGCCATTGCCGGGGTGCTTGCTTTGAGCCCGAGCATTATTATCCTGGATGAATCCACTTCCATGCTTGATCCAAAAGGCAGGCAGGAAGTGCTTGATACGGTCAGGGAGCTGATGAGTGAACGGGGCGTAACGGTCCTGTCCATCACCCATGACCTTGAAGAGGCAGCCAGGGCTGACCGGATCATCGTGATGAATCAGGGTTCGATTTATAGGGAAGGGACTCCTGAAGAGATCTTTCAGCTGGAAGAGGAGCTTATAGCCCTGGGACTTGATATCCCCTTTTCCGTCAAGCTGAGTTCGCTCCTCGGCAAGCGGGGAATTCCCCTTGAAGGAACGCATCTTACAGAAGAGAAGCTGGTGAACGATATATGCAGATTAATCTCAAGCAAGTAGAGCATCGATATCAGAAGGGGACGCCTTTTGAAAGGCTTGCCCTGCATGATGTAAACATCCATATAGAAGACGGGCAGTATGTGGCCATAATCGGACATACAGGGTCAGGGAAGTCCACCCTGCTGCAGCACCTGAATGGCTTATTGAAACCAACAGGCGGTTCTGTAGGGCTCGGAGAATACACGATCACACCCGATAAAAAGGAAAAGAACCTGCGCGCCTTGAGAAAAAGGGTGGGAATCGTTTTTCAATTCCCTGAGCATCAGCTTTTTGAGGAAACAGTCCTTAAGGATATCTGCTTTGGACCGATCAATTTCGGAACTTCGGAGGAAGAAGCCATCCGCCTTGCCAGGGAAGCAGCGCGCATGACAGGGCTTCCCGATGAAATCCTGGAAAAGTCGCCATTTGACCTATCAGGCGGCCAGATGAGAAGAGTGGCCATTGCCGGGATCCTTGCCATGAAGCCGGAGGTGCTTGTCCTGGATGAGCCGACAGCAGGCCTTGACCCCAGGGGACGCCAGGAAATCATGGACCTTTTCTATAAGATTCACAAGGAAGAGAACATATCTACAATTCTTGTTACACACAGTATGGAGGATGCGGCAAGGTATGCGGATGAGATCATCATCATGCATCAGGGGACTGTACAGGGAACCGGCACGCCAAGGGAAATCTTTTCGAGCAGCGAAGACCTGGTTGAGCTCGGGCTTGATGTACCGAGCACCGTACGCCTTCAGCTGGCTGTAGAAAAACAGTGCGGAAGGAAGCTCGGGAAGATCTGCCTGTCTGTCGAGGAACTCGCCGAACAAATTGAGCTGTTAGTGATGAGGGGTGAAGGCTTATGATGGATAAAATGATTTTCGGACGCTATATACCCGCCGATTCCATCATGCACCGCATGGATCCGCGCTCAAAGCTGATTGCCGTCTTTCTGTTTGTGTGTATCGTATTCCTTGCGAATAATATTCTGACGTATGCGCTGCTCGCCGTATTCACTATTTCAGCCGTGAAGGCATCAGGCATACCTGCCAAATTCCTGATCACAGGGCTCAGGCCGGTTCTTTATCTGATTGTTTTCACCTTCTTCCTCCATTTGTTTTTTACGAGGGAAGGGGAGCTGTTATTTAAATGGAGCTTCATTGAAATCTATGAGAATGGTTTGAGGCAGGGAATCTTCATTTCACTGCGTTTTGCCTTCTTGATATTGATTACTTCCATATTGACGCTCACAACTACCCCTATATCGATCACAGACGGCCTGGAAACGCTCTTTAATCCACTGAAGAAGTGGAAGATGCCGGTCCATGAGCTGGCCCTGATGCTGTCCATCTCCCTGCGTTTCATCCCGACGCTCATGGAGGAAACAGATAAGATCATGAAGGCGCAGGCTGCCAGGGGCACAGAATTCACGAGCGGGCCCATCAGCAGCAGAATCAAAGCCATCGTGCCGCTGCTGATTCCCTTATTTGTCAGCTCCTTTAAAAGGGCCGAGGAGCTGGCAATTGCCATGGAATCCAGGGGATACCGCGGCGGAGAGGGAAGGACGAAGTACCGACAGCTGAGCTGGCAGGGAAAGGATAGCCTCCTTCTCGCTGTCCTTGCCGTCCTGACGGCAGCCCTGGCATTACTAAGAAACTGATGGAGTATGGATATGCAGAGATATAAATGTACAATTGCCTATGACGGCACCCTGTTCGCAGGCTATCAGGTGCAGCCTGATAAAAGGACGGTTCAGAGTGAAATGGAGAGGGTGCTTCAAAAACTCCATAAAGGTCAGTCTATCAGGATATCAGCCTCTGGCCGGACGGATGCGGGTGTCCATGCAAGGGGACAGGTGATCCACTTCGACTCGCCGCTTTCCATGCCTCCGCAAAACTGGCTGAAGGCGCTGAATTCCAATCTGCCTGGAGACATCTCGGTTCTTAAGGCAGAGGAGGCAGCACCAGACTTCCATGCTCGGTTTGATGCGGCAGGGAAAGAATACCGGTATGTTGTTTCCCTTGGACATGTCAAGGATCCATTCAGGCGCCACTACGCCTATCAGCCGCTCTCCCGCTTTGACCTTGAAGCCATGAGGGATGCCTGCACCTATATAACAGGCACCCATGACTTCACAAGCTTCTGCTCAGCCAAGACAGAAGTGGAAGACAAGGTGAGGACCATTACGTATGCCGGTATAGAGGAGAAGGACGGAGAACTCATTTTCCGGTTTGTGGGAAGCGGCTTCCTTTATAATATGGTACGGATTTTGACAGGGACCATCCTTGAAGTGGGCAGGGGCAAGAGAGTCCCTGCTGAGCTTGTGGACATTCTGGAAAAACGGGACAGGAGCAGTGCAGGCAAGACGGCGCCTGGTCATGGATTATATTTGTGGGAAGTTTTTTATCAATAATTTTTTCAAGAGATTGCAGGCTGCGCCAAAACCCAGATATTGCAAGGGATGAGCACCTGCTATGACAACTAATCCTGGTGTAACATTTTCTTGACATTGGGTTTGAAAAATTATATCATATCATAGGTATGATATTTAAACCCCACGTTAAGCCCCGGAAGACTTACGTGATTGAAATAAATATAACCAACGAAACAATAGGAGGATAACCATGCGCACGACATTTATGGCAAAAGCAAATGAAATTGAACGTAAATGGTTCGTTATCGACGCTGAAGGTAAAACTTTAGGACGTCTTGCAAGTGAAGTAGCAGCTATCTTGCGTGGAAAAAACAAACCAGTATTTACACCAAACGTTGACACTGGTGATCATGTAATCATCATCAACGCTTCTAAAGTAGGACTAACAGGCAAAAAGCTTACTGACAAAATCTACTACCGTCACAGCATGCACCCAGGCGGACTTAAGCAAAGGACTGCCCTTGAAATGCGTACAAACTACGCTGAGAAAATGATCGAGCTTGCTGTTAAAGGCATGCTTCCTAAAAACTCTCTTGGCCGTCAAATTTTCAAAAAATTACACGTATACGCTGGCAGCGAGCATCCACACCAAGCTCAACAGCCTGAAGTGTACGAACTACGCGGATAATTTAAGGAGGATATTATAATGGCACAGGTACAATATTATGGCACTGGTCGTCGTAAGAGCTCCGTTGCACGTGTACGTTTAGTACCAGGCGACGGAAGCATCGTAATCAACGGCCGTGATATCAATGATTACATTCCATTCGAAGCTCTACGCGAGGTTGTTAAGCAGCCTCTTAACAATACTGAAACTGTAGGAAGCTACAACGTTCTTGTATCAGTTAAAGGCGGCGGCTACACTGGCCAAGCCGGAGCAATCCGTCACGGTATCTCCCGTGCATTGCTGCAAGCTGATCCAGAATTCCGCGGATCCCTTAAATCTGCTGGACTTCTTACTCGTGACGCACGTATGAAAGAACGTAAAAAATACGGTCTTAAAGGCGCTCGTCGTGCACCTCAGTTCTCAAAGCGTTAATTTTCGCTTTCAAAAGGCTCCCAAGCTGTCCGCTTGGGGCTTTTTTTATGTCCGGGCCAGAATGTGTCCATGATGAAAGTGAGCAGGTGTACGAACGGGAGGCATAAGGACAGCAGGAAGATCGGGAAGGAGCAAAAGAAACATGCAGGAATACGTAATTGACATGCTGACCGATTATCGGGACATTGCGCTGCTGCTCAGCATCGGAATCAATATATTGATCAGCATCCTCGGGGTTGTGCCGAGTGTGTTTTTGACGGCGGCGAATTTAGCGGTATTCGGTTTTTGGGAAGGCATGGCTGTTTCGTTTGCAGGGGAAGCAGCGGGGGCGGTGATTTCCTTCGTTCTTTACCGGAAAGGATTCAGGAGGCTTACAGATCTGAAAGGATTTTCACATCCTAAAGTGAAGCGGCTGCTGTCGGCTCGAGGAAGTGAGGCATTCCTGCTCATCCTGTCTCTTCGGCTTCTGCCTTTTGTTCCGTCAGGCATTGTCACCTTCATGGCGGCAATCGGGAAAACATCATGGAAAATCTTTGCGGCTGCCAGCTCGCTTGGGAAGGTGCCGGCCATTCTGATCGAAGGATATTCTGTGTATCAGCTTATCCACTGGACGTGGGAGGGCAAGGTGATATCCAGTTTGGCTGCAGTTTTATTCCTGGTGTGGGCCCTTAAGAAGCTGAAGGCGCAAACCAAAACATGAGTCGGCCGGCCCTGGGCTTTTTCTAGTATTCCCAGCATGATGGGAAGCTTTCACACAAATAATTCCCATGCCTCATTTTCGACATTAGAAGAATGTACTCCCCTCCCCGGCAGAAACTAAAAACATTATCATCTGCGATTCATATTTCATGAGCAGCATGATAGTGAATTTTCAGCTGCCATAATGAGGTGCAATCATGAATGTAATTACAACATTTAAAGAGAAGCAGAGGGAGAAGCAGGTCAAATACGAGAGAAAAGTGCTGCGCGAGCTGTCCATCGATCAGCTGAAGAAAAGGGTCAGGCAGCAATTTGGCCATAACCGTCTGTTCAATCTTTCCTTTTCGGAAGTGCTGGAGGAAGGCTGCTATGACGTTGGGATTGAGGCTTACCTTCTCGGCGCGCATTTTAGCAAATTTGGGTATCACGGTGAGAGTGTGGATTCGGTCAGGCAGAGGTGTGAGCCGGAGGAAAAACATCTCATCGATACCTTATTCAACTTTTTCCTATACTGGGGCAAAGCGGAAGGGGATGACCATGTCAGCGAGTCCTTATACTATGAATGTGAGCAGTATGTAGATTCATGGTGGAGGGACGGCTTCATGAAAGGTCAGAAGATGTACAAAATGCGTCTGCATTGAATCGTGTGAGTTCTAAATGCCTCCCTTGTCCCATATTTTGATATATGAGGACTCGCGGGAGGTTTTTTTATGAAAAGAAAGTGGAAGTACAGCGGTATTGCCATAGGCATCACCGTACTATTTTTGATCATAACTTTCCAGGTGATCGATAAAGACTCCTGGAATCCATGGAATCTCCCGCTTTCAGGGAAAATTATCGTTATCGACCCCGGCCATGGAGGGGTGGATGCCGGTGCAAATAAGGGGCCGGTGCTTGAAAAGGAAATTGCCTTGAATGTGTCAAAGAAAATCAGGGATTACCTGCAGGAGCAGGGGGCCCTGGTCATCATGACCCGCGAAACAGACCGGGATCTTGCAGACAAGGATACGAAAGGAATACGGAACCGCAAGAGAGAGGACTTAAGGAACCGGGTGCAGCTGATCAATGAATCGGAAGCCGACCTGTATATCAGCCTGCATCTAAATGCATTCCCATCCTCCAAATGGAGCGGAGCCCAGACCTTTTATACCCTCCGATATGAAGATAATGAACGGGCCGCCAAGCTGATCCAGGAAGAGCTGAAGCGGAACCTGGAGAATACATCGCGAGAAGCGAAGCCTATTGGAACGGTCTATCTTATGAAGAAGGTGAAAAAGCCGGGTGCACTTGTGGAAGTCGGTTTCCTGTCAAATCCTGTAGAACGGGCCAATCTCCAGAGTGACATTTATCAGGAAAAGGTAGCAGCTTCTGTATATAAAGGCATTTCCCGCTTTTTCACCGAAGATGAGGCCGATTGACAACTGGCTGCTCATAGGCAACTGTTTTAGTGATTGGATTCCTTTATGTTATACTGATACTGGAAGCGAATTCACAAAGGCGGTGCGAAATTTGGTAACAGAACAACAAGTCAGAGACGTTCTAGGTGATCTGAAAGATCCCTTTCTAAATAAAACGCTCTTGGAATTAAACAGCATTCAGGAAGTGAAAGTAAAACCTGAAAAAAATCATGTTAGTGTAAAAATTTTGCTTGCAAAGACCGGGACAGCGGAGCAGATGAAGCTGCAGACTACGGTCGTCGACCTGTTGAAAAAAGCAGGTGCGGATTCAGTCGGCATCCGTTTCGGGGAAATGCCTGAAGAGGAACTGGCCAAGCACAGAAGCGCCATGCCGGATGAAAAGCCGGGTCTCCTTTCCCCACAGTCCGCTACGAAGTTCATCGCGATCGCAAGCGGAAAGGGCGGCGTCGGCAAGTCTACGGTATCCGTCAATCTCGCGGTATCGCTTGCCCGCCTCGGAAAACGGGTCGGCTTGATCGATGCGGATATTTACGGCTTTAGTGTTCCTGATATGATGGGAATCACAAGGCGTCCGGTCGTTCGCGGCAACCGGATCATTCCGGTTGAGCGGATGGGCGTCAAGGTTGTATCCATGGGCTTCTTCGTGGAAGATAACGCTCCGATCATTTGGAGGGGACCGATGCTTGGGAAGATGCTTAACAGCTTTTTCTCTGAAGTGGAATGGGGCGAGCTGGATTACCTCCTTCTCGACCTGCCTCCAGGAACCGGGGACGTTGCCCTGGATGTCCATTCGATGCTGCCATCCTGCAAGGAAATCATCGTAACCACGCCTCACCCGACAGCCGCTTTTGTAGCTGCACGTGCAGGGGCGATGGCCATCCGGACAGAGCATGAAGTCATCGGGGTCATTGAAAACATGGCTTATTTCCAAAGCAAGGTAAGCGGTGAAAAGGAATTTGTATTTGGGAAGGGCGGGGGAGAGAAGCTTGCTGATGAACTGAACACAGAAGTTCTTGGGCAGATTCCGCTGCAGCAGCCTGACTGGAATGACGAGGACTTCGCTCCTTCCATTTATGCTGAAGACCATCCGACCGGCGAAATCTACTCTGCCATCTCCAGGAGAGTAACAGAGATTCTTGGATAAAAAGAACAGGCTGTCCTGATGCTTGGGACAGCCTGTTTTTTTACTGAGAGCCGCCCTTGGTCTTCGAAGCGGGCATTTCCTCTGCAGCCTTCACAAGAATTTCCTGCATTTTAACCTTAAAGAGCGGACTTTCCATGGTTTCAAGCATGATTTTCTTGATCTCCGCCCGGTTTTTCTGGCTCTGCAGCACCTTAGCATACTCGGCCTGCAGCTGCGGATCCTGAAGGAGGCCAAGCACCTGCTGGCGGTAGGCTGGATCTTTCATTAAATCCTTCAGCAGTTTTTTATGCTCATCCTTCAAGCCCTGCGCATAGGCAGCAGCAAACTTCGGATCCTTCATGTTTTTCTCCCAGAAGGCTTTGCTTTTATCGGAAGTAAGATTTTTTTCAATGGTGTCAGAGACTATTTTATCATTCAATACAAACTGCTCCCGTATCTTTGGGTCACCAAGGACTTCCTGAAGGGCCTTCTTGCCATCTTCAGATTTTATTATGTCAACGACCATTTTCTTTGTTTCCTCATAATCCACCTTTTCCCCGGCCTCTGCCTGCTTTTGGCTGCAGCCGGCCATGGAGAGAACGAGAGAGATCAGAAGAAGCAAGGTCCCATATTTCATAAGGAAACCCCTTTCTAGTTGTCATATCTTTAATATTGATCTTTCGATAAAAAATATTCCTCCTTCCAATAGGTCCTAGATTTTTCTATCTCCGGTTGGTACAATCATGGAAGAGAGAAGACACAAATTTTTGGGGGAACAAAAAAATTGAATAGCCGCAACCTCGTTAGACTATTATCGACAACTTTGCTGCTTGGGGGAATTTCGGCTGGAATCGCCGGACTTGCTGCCCGATGGAATGAGCTTGCACCGCTTCTTAGCAGCGGTAACTATACAGAAGTTCTGATGACCCTGCTCGTCCTGATCGGCCTCGGCCTGCTCTTTAGCGTCATCAGCCAGATGGGCTTTTTTGCATATCTGACTGTCCACCGGTTCGGCATGGGCATCTTCGGCTCCGCCTGGAGCGGAGTCCAGGCTGTACTGACCGCCTTCCTGCTTTTTGACCTGGTGTACTTTGGCCCGGCATGGTTTGGCAGTGAAAGCGATAGGGGCGTATACGCTGTTTATGCACTCTTCCTGCTGGCAGCCGCCCTTTTGACAGCCTGGTATAAAGTGAAACTCACGAACATGAAGGCGTTCATTCCTTCCGTCTTTTTCATGACGGTCGTCACTGTCATCGAATGGGTCCCGGTCCTCCGGGTCAATGATAAAGAATGGATGTTATTCATGCTGATTCCGCTATTGATCTGCAATGCGTACCAGCTGCTGATCCTCGGTTCATTAAACACAAAGTCACAGCGTGAATTAGAAATGAAAAAGAATTAACCTTTGGGGGTTGATTCTTTTTTTATTGGGCTGGGGGACGGAGCCACGTCTTATCCTTATACGGGAGGTGAGCTCTTCCTGGATGATCCTTGTGAGGCATAAGCGGGCAGGCAGGCATGTGGGGTATCTTGGTGTATGAAGGGCTATTTGGTCTTAGAAGAATGAATTTAGACCTTATTAGCTGCGCTCGGAACCCAGATTTGTTCTAAAAGGATGATTAGAACCCTTTTGGCTGCTTTTAGAACTTATTTTGGTTCAAAAGGGAGGATTAGAACCATTTTGGCTCCGTTCAGAACTTATTTTAGTTCTAAAGGAATGATTAGAACCATTTTGGCTGGGATCGGAACTTATTTTGGTTCTAAAGGAATAATTAGAACGATTTTAGCTTTGTTCGGAGCACATTTTGGTTCTAAAGGAATGATTAGAACCGTTTTGGCTGTGTTCGGAACTTATTTTGGTTCTAAAGGAAGGATTAGAACGATTTTAGCTTTGTTCGGAGCGCATTTTGGTTCTAAAGGAAGGATTAGAACCGTTTTGGCTGGGGTTGGAACTTATTTTGGTTCTAAAGGAAGGATTAGAACGATTTTAGCTTTGTTCGGAGCGCATTTTGGTTCTAAAGGAAGGATTAGAACCGTTTTGGCTGGGCTCGGACCCTATTTTGGTTCTAAAGGGATAATTAAGACCATTTTGGCTGCGTCAGCCTAATTTGGTTCTTAGGAATGTGCTCCAGTCCTGAAAGGATGGCTTGATAGGAGAAATGCTTTGTCTCTTTATCATCAACTGGAGGTTATCTTCACCATGGCGCGAAATAGCCGGAAAGACACAGAGAAGTCCTTCACCGAATAAATGAAGGACCGACTGGAAGAATATTGCTTATCACCAAGGGTACCCGCCGCAGGAGGCAGGCATATAATCATTCAAACGGTTTTATTTAACCTCTTCACTCTTGGCGCTCGAGTTCGCAATCATTTCAGAAACGCTAACCATCTTTAGATTTTCTGATTGGACGGTATCAATGATGGAGGGTAGGGCGCGGGCAGTCTGCTTGGCAGAATCAGATGCGTGCAGCAAGACAATATCACCCTTTTGTACATCCTCGACATTTTCAGCTATCCGGCTCACTCCGGGATTGGTCCAATCTTTAGAGTCGATGCTCCAATGTACGACTGTATAACCATATCGTTCCGCCACTTTTAACAGTCTTTTATCAAAATGGCCGGTCGGCGCCCTCACTAACTCTATGTCTTTTACATTGAGCTTCCGAAATGCTTCCTGAGCCTTAGAAATGTCCCTGGCAATTTCCGTTTCCTCCATATTTGTATAATCTTTATAGCTGTAGCCAAGCATTCCGATCTCATAGCCTTGCTTCTGAATCCTTTCAACCAGTTCAGGATGCCTCTCAGCCCAGGATCCTGAGAGAAAGAAGGTAGCTGCAGTCACTTTTTCGCTCTTCAGGATATCAAGAATAGGAGCGGCCTCCACATCTCCCCAGCCTATATTGAAGGTTAGAGCAACGTCCTTTTCCCCTTTGTAGATGGCTTTTGGACCGCTCTCGGTGGAGAAGACGGTAAAATCAAATTCAGATTCAACATAAAAGAAAACAGCTGTAAAAAAAGCAACGATAAGGATTAACGTATACTGTTTGATTCTCCTGGCGCTTGCCGTGTAAAAGTACTGCATCCCAATCACCTCGTCCATAGCTCTTGTCTCAATCCTATGCTTGTCTTTGATAATTATGACTTTATTAGAGAAGGCTCACATAAAACCAGGTAATTCAGTGGAAAATAGGAAAAAACAAAGGGGTGTTCATGTGCTGGGGTTTTTAATCAACCATAAAGAGTCTCTCGAGCTGCAATATTTAATAAAAAGGGAGATGGACGAAATCCTTTTCGATCTGAGCGATTCACGGGTCGAACATATTGTTAAAAGATCGCTGGAAGAAAGATACCGGATCCTGTTTGATTTGTTTAAACGTCTTGCTTCCCCAAATGATTGCTTGTTATATACACGGACTGGAAAACAAAAAAGAAAAGGGAGTTCACAACGGTAAAAAAGTTATTGACGATGTGTAAATATGCTGGTATATTAAATAACGTTGCTGCAAGCCAGACAGCAGTACAGCGAAAAACTTAGAAAAAAGTGTTGACTTAGTAAATCAATTCATGGTATATTAAGTGAGTCGCTTACGGGCGACTGACCAATACTGACTAAAGATGTTCTTTGAAAACTGAACGAAACAAGACGCCAGTTACTTCCTATATGGAAGTAAACAAAAACAAGTTTTAAACTTTATGAGCTATATCGAACACTTTTCGGAGAGTTTGATCCTGGCTCAGGACGAACGCTGGCGGCGTGCCTAATACATGCAAGTCGAGCGGACGGATGGGAGCTTGCTCCCTGAAGTCAGCGGCGGACGGGTGAGTAACACGTGGGCAACCTGCCCTTGAGATCGGGATAACTTCGGGAAACCGGAGCTAATACCGGATAGGTCTTTCCCTCACATGAGGGAAAGAGGAAAGACGGTTTCGGCTGTCACTCAAGGATGGGCCCGCGGCGCATTAGCTAGTTGGTGGGGTAACGGCTCACCAAGGCCACGATGCGTAGCCGACCTGAGAGGGTGATCGGCCACACTGGGACTGAGACACGGCCCAGACTCCTACGGGAGGCAGCAGTAGGGAATCTTCCGCAATGGACGAAAGTCTGACGGAGCAACGCCGCGTGAGTGAAGAAGGTTTTCGGATCGTAAAACTCTGTTGTCAGGGAAGAACAAGTGCCATAGTAACTGATGGCACCTTGACGGTACCTGGCCAGAAAGCCACGGCTAACTACGTGCCAGCAGCCGCGGTAATACGTAGGTGGCAAGCGTTGTCCGGATTTATTGGGCGTAAAGCGCGCGCAGGCGGTCTTTTAAGTCTGATGTGAAAGCCCACGGCTCAACCGTGGAGGGTCATTGGAAACTGGGAGACTTGAGTGCAGAAGAGGAGAGTGGAATTCCACGTGTAGCGGTGAAATGCGTAGAGATGTGGAGGAACACCAGTGGCGAAGGCGACTCTCTGGTCTGTAACTGACGCTGAGGCGCGAAAGCGTGGGGAGCGAACAGGATTAGATACCCTGGTAGTCCACGCCGTAAACGATGAGTGCTAAGTGTTAGAGGGTTTCCGCCCTTTAGTGCTGCAGCTAACGCATTAAGCACTCCGCCTGGGGAGTACGGCCGCAAGGCTGAAACTCAAAGGAATTGACGGGGGCCCGCACAAGCGGTGGAGCATGTGGTTTAATTCGAAGCAACGCGAAGAACCTTACCAGGTCTTGACATCCTCTGCCACTCCTAGAGATAGGACGTTCCCCTTCGGGGGACAGAGTGACAGGTGGTGCATGGTTGTCGTCAGCTCGTGTCGTGAGATGTTGGGTTAAGTCCCGCAACGAGCGCAACCCTTGATCTTAGTTGCCAGCATTAAGTTGGGCACTCTAAGGTGACTGCCGGTGACAAACCGGAGGAAGGTGGGGATGACGTCAAATCATCATGCCCCTTATGACCTGGGCTACACACGTGCTACAATGGATGGTACAAAGGGCAGCAAAGCCGCGAGGCCGAGCGAATCCCATAAAGCCATTCTCAGTTCGGATTGCAGGCTGCAACTCGCCTGCATGAAGCCGGAATCGCTAGTAATCGCGGATCAGCATGCCGCGGTGAATACGTTCCCGGGCCTTGTACACACCGCCCGTCACACCACGAGAGTTTGTAACACCCGAAGTCGGTGGGGTAACCTTTATGGAGCCAGCCGCCTAAGGTGGGACAGATGATTGGGGTGAAGTCGTAACAAGGTAGCCGTATCGGAAGGTGCGGCTGGATCACCTCCTTTCTAAGGAAAAAGCGATCTTGTTTCGTTCAGTTTTGAGGGAGCATTCTCTCAAAAAAATAAATTAGAAGCGAGCTATTCGATAAGAAGAGCGAAGCTTATCGTTTATTTT
Source organism: Paraperibacillus marinus (assembly GCF_046237605.1). Taxonomy (GTDB): domain Bacteria; phylum Bacillota; class Bacilli; order Bacillales; family DSM-1321; genus Paraperibacillus; species Paraperibacillus marinus. Next base: position 161,670 of record NZ_CP143542.1, read on the forward strand.
ATCGTTCTTTGAAAACTAGATAACAATATAAGGCAAAAATGATTTGCGTCATTTTACCGCATCGAGTAATAAACCGAGTTAAGTTTTATTGTTTTATTATAGGTCGATGATTCAAGACCTGACAGCCCTTCGGGCTTAGGGAAAGAACATCAGCCGAATTGGTTAAGTTAGAAAGGGCGCACGGTGAATGCCTTGGCACTAGGAGCCGATGAAGGACGGGACTAACACCGATATGCTTCGGGGAGCTGTAAGTAAGCTTTGATCCGGAGATTTCCGAATGGGGAAACCCACTGTTCGTAATGGAACAGTACCTTCACCTGAATTCATAGGGTGATGGAGGCAGACCCGGGGAACTGAAACATCTAAGTACCCGGAGGAACAGAAAGCAAATGCGATTTCCCAAGTAGCGGCGAGCGAAACGGAATGTAGCCCAAACCGAAAGGCTTGCCTTTCGGGGTTGTAGGACACTCTATACGGAGTTACAAAGGAACGGGGTAGACGAAGAGACATGGAAAGGTCCGTCGAAGAAGGTAACAACCCTGTAGTCGAAACTTCGTTCCCTCCAGAGTGGATCCTGAGTACGGCGGGACACGTGAAATCCCGTCGGAAGCAGGGAGGACCATCTCCCAAGGCTAAATACTACCTAGTGACCGATAGTGAACCAGTACCGTGAGGGAAAGGTGAAAAGCACCCCGGAAGGGGAGTGAAAGAGATCCTGAAACCGTGTGCCTACAAGTAGTCAGAGCCCTATGTCCCTTTTAGGGAAACGGGTGATGGCGTGCCTTTTGTAGAATGAACCGGCGAGTTACGATTTCATGCAAGGTTAAGTTG